>NZ_JBHWUU010000059.1:0-64838 GCF_042737375.1 Streptomyces sp. NPDC060000 | reverse complement strand
GTGCGGGCGCCCCGGCCCCCCCCCCCCCCCCACCACCCCCGGGCGGGGCCTCCCGGGCTCCCCCGGCCCCCCCCGCCCGGGCCGGGGCCCCCCGGGCCAACCGCGACCGCACCCCGAGCGGGAGCGGGAGCCCGGTGAACACCGACCGCCGGCCCCGCATCCCGTGCGGTGGCCGGCGGCCGCTCCTTCCCGCGGCGGCGCCACAGGCCGGTCAGTGGGCCGGTCAGTGGGCTCCGACCAGTTCCTGACCAGCGCTGCGGGGTGCCTGCCGGGAGCTGCGCAGCGCGGCGATGCCGATGAAGACCATGGACGACAGGCCCGCGAGGGCGAACGCGGTGAAGCCCCAGTCGCCGTGGTTCGAGGCGAGCAGCTGGCCGCCCAGCCATGGGCCGAAGACGGCGCCGAAGCGGCCCATGCCGGAGGTCCAGCCGACGGCGGTGGCCCGGCTGTCCGCGGCGGAGCGGATGGAGACCGTCGCGTAGATCATCGTCTGGGCGCTGTTGAGGAAGACGCCGGTGAGGAAGACGACGATCATCGTCACCGTCGTCTGCATGTGCACGCTGAGCAGGAACACGCCGACGGCGGTCAGCGCGAACCAGATCGCGGAGATGCGCGGGGCGCCGAACCGGTCTGCGGCGCGTCCGGCGGCCAGCATGCCCACGATGCCGCCGAGGTTGAAGACGACCACGAAGGACAGGGCCGAGCCGAGCCCGTAGCCCTCTGCGCGCATCAGGGTGGGCAGCCAGGTGGCGACGCCGTAGACGAGGAGGAGACCGCCGAAGGAGGCCAGCCAGTACAGCAGGGTCTGGGTCCACTCACCGCCGCGGAAGAGGTCCTTCAGCGCGTTCCAGCGGTCGGCCGCGCCCTGCTTGCCCGACTTGGCGGCGGGCAGTTCGACGTCGTAGCGGGTGGCCAGCTCGCGGGCCTCGTCGGTGCGGCCCTTGGCGACGAGGAAGCTCAGCGACTCGGGCAGCAGCTTGGCCAGCACCGGGGCGAACAGCAGCGGGAGCACGCACACCCAGAACGCGGCGCGCCAGCCGACCGGGTCGATGAGCCACTTGGCGACGTAGGCGGAGAGGATGCCGCCTGCGTGGTGGGCGGTCATCAGCAGGCCGATGACGAGGGCGCCGCGCCCGCGCGGGGCGTAGTCGGAGACCATGCTGATCGCGGTGGGCAGCAGGCCGCCGAGGCCGACGCCCGCCAGGGTCCGGCCGAGGCCGAACACCTCGACGCTGCCCGCCGTCGCGCAGACGCCGGAGGCCAGCGAGAACAGGATCACGCAACCGACCATCAGGTTCTTGCGCCCGATCCGGTCGGCGACGGTGCCCGCGGTGAGGGCGCCGATCAGCATGCCGAAGGTGGCATAGCTGCCGAGGTCGCCCGCCGTGTCCGGGGTGAGGCCGAAGGTCTTCGTCTCCAGCAGGTGCGGCAGCACCGAGCCGTAGATGAACATGTCGAGACCGTCGAAGAGCACGGCCAGCCAGCACAGACCGACGACCAGGAGGGCCAGTCTGCTGCCGCGGGCGGACAGCGCGGGGGAGGAGGACATCGTTGTTTCCTCTCGTCCAGGAGGCGTTCCCTGGAGGGGACGAGTGAAGAGGGCCGGCGCGGCTCGTGCGGCTGACCCGGTGTGCGCAAGACGCTAAGGATCCACTCCGAGAGAGTCAACACTTTTGTCAACAATCTCATCGACAATCCAGTGACCGCTGGTCCGGCGCCCTGCGCACCCGGGGAACGGGCTCAGAACACAGGTTGAGAACACAGGTTCAGAGCGAAAGCTCAGAGCGAAGCCTCAGAGCGAAGCTCAGCGCGCGGGTGGTGTGCCGTGGGTGTGGAACGACTCGATCGTCCTCAGACCCCAGGCCTGCCCCTTCCTGCGCTCCTCCTCGGTCCAGGTGACGAGCGGCCAGTCGGGGGCCAGGACGAGGCGCGTGAGCGGGTTGCACAGTTCGATCCGGTTGCCGCCGGGCTCGTAGACGTAGAGGAAGAACGTCTGCTGGATGGCGTGCTTGTGCGGGCCCGTCTCGATGAACACCCCGCTGTCGATGGCCAGGTCGGCCGCCCGCAGGATGTCCTCGCGGGTGTCGGTCGCGAAGGCGATGTGATGCAGCCGCCCGGAACTGCCGGTCCAGTCCGAGGTGTAGACGACGTCGTACGACTTGTTCGTGTACGTCAGCCAGCGCGCCGCGATCTTCCCCGTGTCCAGGCGGATCTGCTCGGTGGGGCGGGCGCCCAGCAGGGTCTGCTGGAACTCGGAGTTGGCGAGCACGTCGGCGGCGAGGAAATTGATGTGGTCCAGACGCCGTACGCCCACGCCCCGGTTGGGCTTGGCCTGCGGCTGGTTCTTCAGGGCCGGCTGCAGCTCGTCGGGCGCCCGGTAGTACTCGCTCTCCCAGTACAGGGTGTGCTCGTGGCCGTCCGGGTCCGTGGTGACGTACAGCTTGCCCAGGCCGGGTTCGTCCTCCGCCCAGTGGCCGGTGCCGCCCGCCGCCTCGATCGCCGCGACCCGGCGCCGAAGGGCCTCCTCGCCGGAGGTGCGCAGGGCCAGCCGGCCGAGGCCCGGCTCCGCACGGGCGGTGAGCACCAGGCTGTGGTGCTCGTAGTCGTCGAAGGTACGCAGGTAGACCGTGTCGCCGTCCTGCCCGTTGACGGTGAGCCCCAGGTAGTCCGTGAAGAAGCCGACACTGGCGTCCAGGTCCGGGGTGAAGAGCTGGGCGTGGCCGATGTGGGCGATGTCGCCGAGCGGCGGAGTCATCGTTGACCTCCAAGGGAGCGTGCGGACAGGGGGGCCGTCTCGGCGGGCCCGGGGAAGACGGTGCCGTCGAAGATCTTCCGGGCCGTGCGTACCACGGCGGTGCGGCGGGCCGAGGGGAGACCGTCGGGGGGCGTTTCGAGGCTACTTTCGATGTCCAGGAATCCGGTGGGGTGTTCTATGCGAATCCGGTCACGGCCGGCGTCGACCATCGCCAGCTCCGCGCCCACACCGCCTTCGATCCGCAGGCCTGCCGCGACACTGGCCGCACCGAGCACCCCGATGGAGGGGTGGCAGCGCACGGGAATGAAGGTGCGGGTGCTGACCGCACCGCCGTCGCGGGGCGCGGCGAGCAGCGTGAGCTTGGGCACGGTGGTGTCCGAGACGTCACCGAGGCCCATCAGCCGGCCCGCCGCCAGGCGGATCGTGCGCAGGCGGTCGGCGAGCGCGACGTTCTCCTCCAGGTCCCCGGGCGGCTCATGGCCGGTGACCTCGAGGGAGGCCGCCGCGATGAGCACCGTCGGCATCCCGTTGTCCACGCAGGTCACCGCCACACCGTCGATCTCGTCCCGGACGCTGCCGGTGGGCAGCAGCGGGCCGGTGCCCGGCGGGAACTCGATCACCACGGGCGCGGCCGTGCCCGGCACCCCGGAGATCTCGGCGGCGCCGGTGTAGTCCACACGTCCGCCCGGCGTGGGGAAGGTCGCCGTCGCGTGGTCGCCGGAGTTGACCATGCGGATCCGGACGGTGGTCTCCTCCTCCCCCGCGGTGACCAGTCCGCGTTCGACGGCGAACGGTCCGACGCCGGCGAGTATGTTGCCGCAGTTCTGACGGTCGCTCACCACTGCCCGGTCGACGGCGACTTGGAGGAAGAGGTAATCGACGTCGGCGCGTGGGTCGGCCGAGGGCGAGACGACGGCCACCTTGCTGGTGAGCGGGTGCGCGCCGCCCAGGCCGTCGATCTGGCGTGGATCGGGGCTGCCCATGACCCGCAGCAGCAGCTGGTCGCGCAGGGCCTGTTCGGCGGGGAGGTCTTCGGCGAGGAAGTAGGCGCCCTTGGAGGTGCCGCCCCGCATCAGCAGACAGGGCAGCGCCTCGGGCACACGGGTCACGACGACTCCCCCACATGCTCCTCGGACGGCTCACCCACGTACTCGTCATACGTCTTGTACTCGACGCCGAGCCGCTTCAGGGTGTCCCTCAACCCGTACCGGTCCAGGCCGAGTTCGCCGTCCAGGAAGGCCGCACGAGAGCGGGCCTCCTTGGCTTCCCGGGCCTCGGACGCCTCCGCCGTGGCGCGGGCCCGTTCGCGCGGCACGACCACGACACCGTCGTCGTCGGCGAGGATCACATCGCCCGGGCGGATCAGTCGGCCGTCGATCGCGACGGGCACGTTGACCGAGCCGCCGGTGGCCTTGACCGTGCCCTGCGCGGACACCGCCCGCGACCAGGCGGGGAAGTCCATGTCCCGCAGTTCCTGCGTGTCACGGATTCCGGCGTTGGTGATCAGGCCACGCACCCCGCGCCGCCGGAGCGCGGTCGCGAACAGCTCGCCGAACATGCCGTCGGTGGACGGGGAGGTGGTGGTGACGACGAGGATGTCGCCCTCGCCGCACTGCTCGACGGCCGCGTGGATCATGAGGTTGTCGCCGGGCCAGCTGAGCACGGTGACGGCGGTGCCGGCGACCCGTACCCCCTGCTGGATCGGGCGGATCGCCGGGCCCAGCAGGCCCGTTCGGCCCATCGCCTCGCCGACCGTGGCCACCCCGAAGCCGGCCAGCGCGTCGACGTCCTTCAGCTCCGCCTTCGGCGGGCCGGTGACGATCACGCCGCTCATGCCAGCTCCTGCGCGATCTGCGGGTAGGGGCGCATGTACGCCTCGGCCATGGTCTTGTGCGCCAGGCCCAGGTTCGGGCCGGCGTTGCGCTTGAGCTGGACGCCCCGGCGCACGGCGAGGTCGGTGTAGTAGTCCCACAGGTGCTGCTGGGCGCCGAGGCACTCCATGGCCTTGCGCTTGGTCTCCCACACGTCGGTGATGTCGAGCAGCACCTCGGGCCTGAAGCCGCTCATCTCCGGCTGGTGCGGCTCGAAGTAGAAGACCGGCGGGGCGCCGATGATCTCGCCCTCGCCCGGGTAGCCGATGGCCTGGGCGAGAACCCTGGCCTCCAGCGCCATACGGTTGGCGGCCGGGTGGTCGCCGTTGTACGGGTCCTCGGTGGGGTGGGTGAGGACGACGTCCGGCTGGGTGTCGCGGTAGACGGCGACTAGTTGGTCGGTCAGCTCGGCGGTGGCGACGAGCGGGTAGTCGCCGGCGTCGAAGAAGCGGACCTCGGCGCCCAGGGTGGCGGCGGCGCGCTCGGCCTCGTCCTGGCGTATCGCCTTGATCTCGTCGAGTTTCCTGCCCTCGCGCCACGCCTTGGCGGACTCACCGCGTTCGCCGAAGGTCAGGCACGCGATGGTGACCTTCTCCCCGCGGGAGGCGGCCAGGGCGATGGCGCCGCCCGCCCGCCACACGAAGTCCCCGGCGTGCGCGGTGACGACGAGGGTCGATCGTGGGGGGCCGGCGGGCGCGTTGGGCTGGGTCATTCTCGGATCTCCTTGGTGACAGGTGGGCGCCCGCCCCGCGCAGCCGTGATCAGTCGCGCAGCGCCTCGATCACGCTGGTGAGGTGGGCGCGGACGGCCGTCTCGGCCGCCTGGGGGTCCCTGGCCCGGATCGCTTCGATCATGGTCAGGTGCTCGTTCAGGGATTGCTGCGGCCGGCCCGGCCTCAGCGCCAACTGGAAGCGGTGACGCACCAGTTGGGCATTGAGCCGCTCCAGCAGCTGCTGCGCGGTCTGCTGGCCGGAGAACTCCCGGATGCGGACGTGCAGTTCGTGGTTCAGCTCGGAGTAGGTGACCGGCTCACCGTCGGCGACGGCCTTGGTCATGGCCGTACCGAGGTCGGTCAGCTCGATCAGCTGGTCGTCGTCGGCCGCGACGGCCGCCTTAGCCGCGCACAGTCCTTCCAGGACCATGCGGCACTCGGTGATGGCGACCGCTTCGTCCACGGTCACCACCCGCACCCGCGAGCCGCGGTTGCGGATCCGTTCGACGAGTCCCTGGGACTCCAGATCGATGAGCGCCGCGCGGATGCTGGCCCGCGTCACACCGAACTGCTCGGCGAGCTCGTTCTCCACCAGCCGCTGGGCCGGTGCCATCTCGCCGTGCAGGATCGCCTGCCGCAGCTGCGCGAGCGCATGCTGTTTGGCCTGCTCTCCGGTGCTCGGACGGGCTTCTTTCGGCATGGTTGCCCTCCCTGAGTGAGTGCCTGTCGAACCTAAATCTAGCGAAACAAGATTGTCAACAATTTTGTCCGCCGTATTGCGGGCGCATGACTGGGCCATGCTCCCACCGGGTGGTGCGACAGGGGACCGCGCGGGTTACTTGATCACCGCGTTCGCCACGACCACGATCACGCCGAGCAGCGCGTCCACCGCCCCGATCAGCACCGCGGCCTCCCACGGACGGTGCGACCAGCGGGCCGTGACGAGGCCCAGGGCGAACAGCAGGGTGATGTTCAGGGCGAACGCCGCGTACTCCACCCCGTTCGTCGGCCACCAGCCCCAGCCGGCGCCCGCGAGGATCAGGACGGTGGGCAGCACGGCCGCGACGAGAGGCCACTCCTCGGCGAGGACACGCAGCGCGTCCCCTCGCCGGTGCGGGGCCCGCTCGGCGATGTAGTGGGCGTAGCCGTGCGCGAGCGCCGAGGCGAACGCGGTCACCAGCAGCCAGGCTGCGTCGTAGCTGCGGCTGACCCGGGAGGTGTGCCCGTAGTGGCTGAGCGCGGCGACCATCGAGCTCGCCAGGACCGCGCCGTAGACACCGCCGAAGAGGAGAGCCTCACGTGTGTCGTGCCGGTGCGGCTCGTGCGTCGCCGTGGTGTCGTCCGCCATGGGCTCCACGATCACCCGGTGCCGCACCGGCCGCCAGTCGTGACGAAGTGTCCTCCCACCTGGGCCGACGGCCCACACAGTGTCCAGGCCCGACGGACGTACGGCCTCGCTAGGGTCGCCCCATGAGCACCGACAGCCCGAGCCCGCACGGCCCCGACAACCCTGGCAGCCCCCTGCCCCACAGTTTCGTTCTCCACATCCCCGACGCCGACCTCGAGCCCGAGCCGCTCGACCCGGGACAGATCGTCGCCGGTACCCCCGAGGTGACCGGCAAGGTGGTGTGGGAGTCGGCGGACGGCCGTCAGATCAGGGGCATCTGGCAGATCACCCCGGGCGTGGTCACCGACACCGAGGCGGACGAGCTGTTCGTGGTGATCAGCGGGTCGGCGACCATCGAGGTCGAGGGCGGTCCCACGCTGACGGTCGGCCCCGGCGACATGGCGGTGCTGCGCGAGGGCGACCGGACCACCTGGACGGTCCACGAGACACTGCGGAAGGCCTACGCCATCACTCTGTGAACACGGGAGGGCGCCCCGTCGTCCCCCGGACCTCCAGGGCCGGCGCGGCAAGGTGCACCCGCCGCTCTCCCCCCGGCCGTTCGAGACGGTCGAGCAGGCAGCGGGCGGCACGGCGGCCGACCTCGTGCCCCGCACCGTCGACGGTCGTGAGCCAGACGTGCCGCAGCCGGGAGATGCTGGTGTTGTCGTAGCCGACCACGGACAGGTCGTGCGGCACGCGCAGGCCCAGTTCCCCGGCCGCCGACAGCACCCCGACCGCCGTCATGTCGTTGACGGCGAACACCGCCGTGGGCCGGTCGGGGCGGGCGAGCAGCCGCACGGTGGCCCGGTAGCCGCCCTCCTCGGTCATGTCGCCCGCCTCGACGAGCGGCTCGTGGGCCGGTCCCGCCGCCCGCATCGTGGCCTCGAAGCCGCGCCTGCGCAGGTCGGCGACGGCGCCGTAGCCCGCGAGGTGGGCGACGCGGCGGTGGCCGAGGCCGACGAGGTGCTCGGTGACCAGGCGGGCCCCGTGCTCGTCGTCGTTCGCCACCACGTCCACCCCGGCCGGCGCCGGCTCGCGGGCCCCCGCGACGACGACCGGCATCCGGGCGGCGACGGTCTCCAGCGCCGCCGGGCCGGGCAGCGTGCCGACCACGACCAGCCCGTCCGCTCCCTGGTCGAGGAAGGGCCCGGCCGGGTCCTGGCCGACGCGCCGGTGCAGCCTGGCGTCGGCGAGCAGCATGTGCCGGCCGCTCGTGTGCAGCAGCGAGTTGAGGCCGTCCAGGAGGTCGACGTACCAGGGGTTGCGCAGGTCGTGCAGCAGGACGCCGACCATGGGGGTCCCGCTCGCCCGGCCCGCGCGCGGTGGGGAGTCCGGATGGGCGCGCTGCTCGCTGAGGCTGCGCGCGGCCGCGTTGGGCCGGTAGCCCAGTTCGCGCACGGCCCGCAGGACGGCCTCCCGCTTCTCGGCGCGCACCTGGTCGGAGCCGCGCAGCACCAGCGAGACCAGTGACTTGGACACGCCGGCCCGGTCGGCGACGTCTCGGATGGTCGGGGCTCTCATACTTGGACCGTTCCATGTGACGCACGGGTTGTCAAAGGGGCTAAAAGCCTTGACACCCTGCGGAAAGGGCCCGCAGGGTGGCCGGGTCGGATGATGGAGCGGTCCAAGGAAGGGCTGTGGTGACTGACATGGTGGACGCGCTGGGAGTGGCCGTCGTCGGGTTCGGCTGGATGGGCCGGGTGCACACCCAGGCATACGCCCGCGTCCGGCACCACTATCCGCGGCTGGCCCTGCGTCCGGAGCTCGTGACCGTCGCCGAGGAGGTGCCCGGCCGCGCCGAGGAGGCCGCCGAGCGGTTCGGCTTCGCGTCCTCCACGCGGGACTGGCGCGAGGTGGCCGCCGACCGGCGGGTGCGGGCGGTCAGCATCACCGCGCCGAACTTCCTGCACCGCGAGATCGGTGTCGCGATGGCCGGGGCCGGCAAACACATCTGGATCGAGAAGCCGGTGGGCCTCACTCCCCCGGACGCCCGGGCGGTGGCGGACGCGGTGGCCAAGGCCGGCGTCCAGGCCGCGGTCGGCTTCAACTACCGCAACGCGCCCGCCGTGGAGACGGCCCGCGATCTGATCGCCTCCGGTGAGCTCGGCACGGTCACCCATGTCCGCGTCCGCCTCTTCAGCGACTACGCGGCCCACCCCGACGGCGCCCTGACCTGGCGCTACGAGCGGGAGCGGGGCGGCAGCGGAGTGCTGGGCGACCTGGCCTCGCACGGCGTGGACCTGGCCCGTTTCCTGCTCGGCGAGATCACCGCCCTGACGGCCGACACGGCGGTCTTCGTGCCCGAGCGGGCCCGCCCGACGGGCGCGACGGCGGGCCACAGCCTGGCCGTCGGCGGCGAACTCGGCCCGGTCGAGAACGAGGACTACGTCAGCTGCCTGCTGCGCTTCGCCTCCGGCGCCCGGGGCGTGCTGGAGGCCTGCCGGGTCTCCGTCGGCGAGCAGAACAACTACGGCTTCGAGGTGCACGGCACCAAGGGCGCCGTGTTCTGGGACTTCAGGAGGATGAACGAGCTCGGCATCAGCCGCGGCACCACGTACCAGGACCAGCCCGTCAGCACGGTGTACGTCGGCCCGGGCGACGGCGAGTTCGGCGCCTTCCAGCCAGGTGCGGCGAACGCCATGGGCTACGACGACCTCAAGGTGGTGGAGGCCTACCGTTTCCTGCGCTCGGTCGCCGAGGGAACCCCCTACGGGGCGACCCTCGCGGACGCGGTGCACAGCGCGACCCTGCTGGAGGCGATGACACGGTCCGCGGAAAGCGGCTCCTGGGTGGACGTGCACCCGTAGGGGTGGCGGTAGGACCATCCCCGATCCGACCTTCGGGCCCAGGGACCGCGCGCCCTGAGCAGCCCGCGGAGCCCGCGCCCCGGGGGCCGGCCGGTGTCAGTCGGCCGCCACCCGGGGCGGCAGGTTGTACGGGGTGACCACCTGGATCGCCGACGGCGGCGTGGGCCCGGCCGGCGGCAGCGCGCCGTGCGCCCGCATCACGGTGTGACAGGCCTCGCGCACGTCGTGGCGCAGATCGTGGTGGAGGACGGCGGACAACCGGTGCCCGCGCAGCAGCCGGGTGTTGTCGTGGTCGAGGTCGTGCGCCACGAACACGGCGCACTCACGGCCGAGGTCGGCGAAGGCGCGCAGGGTGGCGTCGTTGCCGCCGCCGATGGAGTAGACCGCGCGGATGTCCGGGTCGCGTTCCAGCGCGGCCCGGACCAGCTCGTACTGGGTGGCGTCCAGCCCCTGCCCCTCGGCGATCTCGACCAGCGTGCGCTCGGGATGGCGAGCCCGCATCACGCTGCGGAAACCCATCTCGCGCTCCTCCTCGTTGCGGAAGAAGCCGCTGCTCAGGCTGGTGAGCACATTGCCGGGACGGTCACCGAGCCACTGGCCCATGAGGTAGGCGGCGGTGGCCCCGGCGGCCCGGTCGTCGATACCGACGTAGGCGAGACGGGCGCTGGCCGGGAGGTCCGTGACCAGGGTGACGACCGGTATCCCGGCGGCCACCAGCCGGCCGACGGCGGCATTGGTCTCCGGGACGTCCGGCGCCTTGAGGACGACCCCTTGCGAGCCGCGCCTGGCTATCCGGTCGAGTGTCGCGACCAGCTCATGGACCGGGCCGGTCTCCCGGAAGTGGAAACGGGAGCGCAGCACGGCCGGGTGCAGGGACGGCAGCTCGGCCTCCAGGGCGGCCCGGACGGCGGTGGTGAACCGTTCCGGCGCCTGCATCACGATGTCGACCATGAAGGTGCGGCCGACGAGTCTGACCTGGGTGCGCTGCCGGTCCAGGTCGGCGATGGCCCGCCGGACCTCCTGCACGGTCGACTCCCGCACGCCTCCCCTGCCGTTCAGGACCCGGTCGACGGTGGCCTCGCTCAGCCCCGCCTGACGTGCGATCTCCCGGATGGGAAAGGGGTGGCCCACGGAAAGCTCCCAGGGAATCGGCTTGAGGGGTTTTTGATGGCTCGCTGCTGGTTGTTCGACGGGTTTGTCATGACAAGAATGGCAGCGCTGAGCCGCCATTGTCATCGAAGGGACGACGATGTCCTTCACCTCCGTGCGGGGCCACGCCTGGCTGACCGAGCAGGACTGCGACCTCGACACCTTCCGCCCGCTCGTCGAGCGCACCACCGACCTCGCCGACTTCCCGCACGCCGCCGCGGTGCAGGGGAACGTCCTCGTCTACGACAGTGAGCGCCTGCGCTCCGCCGGAGCGGGCCGCACGGTACGCGCCGAGCTGGTGCGGGCGCTGAGCGACGGGCCCGGCGTCGTCGTCTTCCGGGGCGCCTTCCCCGATCCGGGGGTCGTCGACCGGGTCACGGCCGTCTTCGACGCGCTCATCGCCGAGCAGCGCGCCTCGGGTGCGACCGCCGGTGACCACTTCGCGAAGCCCGGGGCCAACGACCGCGTCTGGAACGCCCTGGAGAAGGCCGCCCTGCGCGATCCCGAGGCGTTCGCCGACTACTACGCCAACGACATCCTCGCGCTGGTCCCGCGGGCCTGGCTCGGTCCGGGCTACCAGATGACGTCCCAGGTCAACGTGGTCAACCCGGGCGGTGCGGCACAGAGCCCGCACCGCGACTACCACCTCGGCCTCCTCTCCGACGAGACGGCCGCCGCCTACCCGGCGCACGTCCACCGCCTCTCCCCCGTGCTCACGCTCCAGGGCGCGGTCGCCCACTGCGACATGCCCGTGGAGTCCGGGCCCACGCTGTACCTGCCGTACTCGCAGACGTACGAGCCCGGCTATCTGGCGTGGCGACTGCCCGAGTTCCAGGAGTACTTCGACGAGCATCGCGTCCAACTGCCCCTGGCGAAGGGCGATGCCGCCTTCTTCAACCCGGCCGTTCTGCACGCCGCGGGCACCAACCGCACCACCGGCGTCCGCCGGATGGCCAATCTGCTCCAGGCGTCCTCGGCCTTCGGGCGCGCGATGGAGACCGTGGACCGGGAGGCGGTGGCGAACGCGGTCTTCCCCGTGCTCCTGCGGCGGCGGGCGGAGGGCGCGGGCGAGGAGTGGCTCGAGCATGTCGTCGCCGCGAGCGCCGAGGGCTACCCCTTCCCCACCAACCTCGACAACGACCCGCCCGTGGACGGTCTCGCCCCGCCCGCCCAGGCGGACCTCGTACGGCGGGCGCTGCACGAGGAGTGGACCCCGCAGGCACTCCGCGACGAGCTGCGGGCGTTCGCCGCGCGGCGAACAAGCTGAAGGGACCTCGTACACATGGGACTTCTCGACGACAAGGTCGTCCTCGTCAACGGCGGCAGCCAGGGTGTCGGTGCGGCTGTCGCCCGGGCCGCGGTCCGCGAGGGCGCGCAGGTCGCCGTCACCGGGCGGCGGCCAGAGCCGGGCGAGGCGCTGGTGGCGGAGCTGACCGCCGCGGGCGGCAAGGCGGTGTTCCTGCGGGCCGACCTCTCCGACGCCGGGCAGGCGAAGGCGTCGGTGGCCGGGACGGTGGCCGCGTACGGGCGGGTCGACTGCCTGGTCAACTCGGCGGGGCTGACCTCCAGGGGCACGCTGCTCGACACCACGCCCGAGCTGTTCGACCAGCACATCGCGATCAACCTCCGGGCGCCGTTCTTCGCCATGCAGGCGGCGGTCGCGGACATGCTGGCCCGCGAGGCGCCCGGCACGGTCGTCAACATCATCACCTCTTCGGCCCACGGCGGTCAGCCGTTTCTCGCGCCCTACGTCGCCGCGAAGGCCGGTCTGACCGGCCTCACCCGCAACGCTGCGCACGCACACCGCTTCGACCGGGTCCGGATCAACGGCCTCAACATCGGCTGGACGGCCACCGAGGGCGAGGACACGACGCAGAAGGCCTTCCACGGCGCCGGGGACGACTGGCGCGAGCAGGCCGCCGCACGACTGCCGATGGGCAAGCTGGGCCAGCCGGACGAGATCGCCGACTTCGTGGTGTTCCTCCTGTCCGACCGGTCGGGCGTGGTCACCGGATCAGTGATCGACTGGGACCAGAACGTCCTGGGCGGCCTGGACTGAACACACCGACCCCACCCGAACACTCTGAACCCGCCCGGGCATTTCGAGCCGGCCCGGGTACTTCGAGCCCGTCCGGCGATTGAGGACGAGCCCGCAGGGCGAACGGGGTCTGGGGCAGAGCCCCAGCAACAGACACCAACCAAAACACCAGGAAAGCAGCGGAGCGCATGCGCATCGGAATCCTCGGCCTCGGCCGCATCGGCGCCTTCCACGCCGAGACCCTCTCCGGACTCGACGCCGTCGCGTCGCTCGTCGTGGCCGACCCGTTCGCGGCGGCCGCCAAGACCGCCGCCGAGCGGTTCGGCGCCGAGGTCGCCGACTCCCCCGAGGCCGTGCTGGCCGCCGGCGTGGACGGTGTCGTGATCGCGGCGGCGACGGACGCCCACCCGGGCCTGATCCTGGCGGCCGTCGAGGCGGGCATCCCCGTCTTCTGCGAGAAGCCCGTCGCCAGGACCATGGGCGAGGGCATCGAGGTGCTCAAGGCCGTCCAGGGCAGTGCCGTGCCCATCCAGATCGGCTACAACCGCCGCTTCGACGCGGGTTTCGTCGCCGCGCGGGCGGCCGTGCAGACGGGTGAGCTGGGCAAACTGCACACGGTCCGCTCGACGACGCTCGACCCGGCCCCGCCGCCGGCCGCGTACGTCGCCGCCTCCGGGGGCATCTTCCGGGACTGTTCCGTCCACGACTTCGACATCATCCGCTGGGTCACCGGCCGCGAGGTGACGGAGGTGTACGCGGTCGGCGGCAACCGGGGCGCCGACTACATCAAGGAGGCGGGCGACGCCGACACCACCGGCGCCGTCCTCACCCTCGACGACGGCACGATCGCCGTGGTCTCCAACTCCCGTCACAACGCCCGGGGCTACGACGTCCGGATGGAGATCCACGGCTTCGCCGACTCGATCGCCGTCGGCCTGGAGGACAAACTGCCGCTGCGGTCGGTGGAGCCCGGGGTGACCTTCCCGTCCGGTACCCCGCACGACTTCTTCATGGACCGGTTCACCGCCGCCTACCGCGCCGAACTCACCGCGTTCACCGAGGTCGTGGCCGGCACCCGGCCCTCGCCCTGCACGATCGAGGACGCCCTGGAGGCGGGCTGGATCGCGGAGGCGTGCACACTGTCCCTGCACGAGCACCGGCCGGTGACGATCGCGGAGGTCCGCGCCTCCTGAGCCGACGGGCCCCGCACGAGGGCGGCCGGGGAAAGTGCTCCCCGGCCGCCCTCACCGGCTCACAGGCCGTAGCGGACCGCGAACTCGTCCGGGTCGTACGCGTCCCGCGCCGGGTCCCGCGGTGTGGCCGGCCGCTCCTCCACCATGTCCTGCGGGCGCACCCGCTCGGGCAACGCGCCGAACCGGGCCCGGCGCCGCGCCTCGACGGTGCCGACCTGCTCTTCCTCCTGCATCTCACCCTCCCCGTCCACGACTTCACTCGCCCTGTACCTGTTTGAACGTCCTCACCTCGCCGCGGGTTCCGCCGGCAGGTTGAAGATGTGCTCCGGGGAGATGATCCTGGTGATCGCGTCGCCGAACAGGGTGCTCGGTTCCTGGTTCTTGTAGTTGATGTCGGTGTTCAGCACCACCACGAGGGTGGCCCGTGCCGACGGCAGGTAGATGGTCAGGGACTCGTAGCCGGGCAGCGAGCCGTTGTGGCCGATCCAGCCCTGCACGTCGAAGATGCCGAGACCGTAGCCGGCGCCCGGGATGGGGGTCGGCGGTGTGATCAGGCGCTGCTTCTGGGTGGCGGGGCCGACCATCCGCCCGCCGTCGGGCAGCACGCCCGTGGCCACGGTGCGCGCCCACACCCGCAGGTCCTCCAACTGGGAGATCATCGCGCCGGCCGCCCAGCCCCAGGACGGGTTCCAGTCGGCGGAGTCCTCCACCTTCCCGGTCGCGGTCTGGTTCGTGTAGCCCTGGGAATGCGGGGTCGGGAACTCGTTGCCGGTCGGGAACAGGGTGTGATCCAGCCCGGCGGGATCCAGGATGTGGTCCTGGATGTAGTCGTTGAGGTGCTGGCCGCTCATCTGCTCGACGACCAGGCCGAGCAGGATCAGGTTGGTGTTGCAGTAGTAGAACTTCTCACCCGGCGGGAACAGCACGGGGTGCTTGAAGGAGTAGGCGAGCAGCTGCTGCGGGGTGAACGGCCGCTGCGGGTCGGAGGTCAGCGCCTTGAAGAAGCCCTCGTCCGCCGAGTAGTTGAACAGCCCGCTGCGCATACCGGCCAGTTGACGCAGGGTGATCTTGTCGCCGTTCGGCACGCCGTCGATGTACTTGCCGATGGTGTCGTCGAGGCCGATCTTCCCCTGGTCGACCAGCTGGAGGAGCGCGGTGACGGTGAACGTCTTGGTCTCGCTGCCGATGCGCATGTAGAGGCCGGGGTTCATCTCCCGCCCGGTGCTCTTGTCGGCGACGCCGAAGGACTTCACGTACTCGCCCTTGCCGGGCGTCCAGATGCCCACGCTCACGCCGGGGATGCTCGCCTGCTTCATGACCCGCTGTACGGCGTCGTCGACCTGCTGCCGTACGGCCGGGGTGAGTTCGACGACGCCGTCCCCGGACGAGGACGGCGAGGGTGGCTCGGTGGCGGTGGCGGCCGAGGGGGCCGAGGACGGGAGCGCCGTCACCGCCCCGCCCGCGGTCGGTACCGCCACCAGGGCCCCCACGGTGGTGGCGACGACGATCCCCCTGCGCAGTCGAAGGTACGGGTGTGTCATGGGCTCGCTCCCGGATGAGGAGGTTTCCGCCGCAGGCCACAGCCGCACCATGGGGCACGGGCCGCATGCGGCCCATCACGACCACCATACGAGCGCGGGCGCGCCGCCGCCCGTCGGCGACGGCGCGACGCGCCCGGTGGTCCGGCCCCTCGGTCCCGCCCCGCGGGAGCGCAGGAACGTCCGGGTGCGCACCGCGATGGGCAGCGGCCGCTCCGGCTCGCACGGGTACATGTCCTGCTCCACGAACGCGAACAGCTCGACACCCAGCCGCTGCGCAGCGATCAGGACCGGCTCCAGCTCCGGTACGCCGGACGGGGGTTCGCGCATCTCGGCTTCGCTCGAGCCGGGGCGCACCCCCATCATGCCCTTGGTGAGGCGGGCCCACTGTTCACCGGTCGGCTCCGGCGGCTCCCGGATCTCGGGCGTCTTGCCGTCCCGCCAGAAGGACGGGATGACGACGAGGTGCTTCGCGCCCATCTCCCGTGTGAGCGCGGCCACTTGGCTCACCTGCGCCCAGACGGACTCCCAGACGGACGGACCGCGGTGCAGGCCGGGAGCCGTTCCCGGGGCACGTGGCGGGGGTCGTCGGGGAACCACACGCCCCCGGAGTCGGGGGCCGAGCCGACCCGGATGCGGTCGAGGGCGGCCGCCACGTCACGGCGTCCTCTCGCCGGGGTTCGCCACGGGCGCGGTGAGGTCCTTCTCCTCCGGGAGCTTTTCGACGTCCACGCCCCGCACCTGGGACAACTCGTGCTTGAGGGCCGCGAGTTCGGTGCCGCCGGCCATGTGGTTGGTGAGTTCTTCGAGGCTGACCCGGTCGCGGGAGGCGGTGAGTTCCATGGTGCCCAGCCGCAGGACGCTGAAGTGGTCGCCGACCATGTAGGCGTGGTGGGGGTTGTGGGTGATGAAGATGACGCCGAGGCCGCGGTCGCGGGCGGCGGCGATGTACTTCAGCACGACGCCGGACTGCTTGACGCCGAGGGCGGCGGTGGGCTCGTCCAGGATGAGGACACGGGCGCCGAAGTAGACGGCGCGGGCGATGGCGACGCACTGACGCTGGCCGCCGGAGAGGGTGCCGATGGGCTGTTCGAGGTCGTCGAGGACGATGCCCATGTTGCGCAGTTCCTGGTCGGCGGTCTTCTTCATCTTCTCGATGTCGAGGCGGCGCACGGGCCAGGGGCCCTTGGTCATCTCGGAGCCGAGGAAGAAGTTGCGCCAGACCGGCATCAGGGGCACGGTCGCGAGGTCCTGGTAGACGGTGGCGATCCCCTTGTCGAGGGCCTCGCGCGGGGTGGAGAAGCGCACCGGGTGTCCGTCGACGAGGAACTCGCCCTCGGTGTGCTGGTGCAGCCCGGAGATGATTTTGATGAGGGTGGACTTGCCGGCGCCGTTGTCGCCCAGGACGCAGGTCACCTGGCCCGGGTGGACGGTGAGGTCCACGCCGTGCAGGGCACGGATGTTGCCGTAGGACTTGCCCGCGTTGCGCAGTTCGACGAGCGGACCGTCCCCGTCCTCGGGGACGGTGTCCGTGAGGATGGCGCCGTGCGTGCCGGTTCCGTTGGTGGTCATGGGGGTCACCTCCGGGTGGCCGTGCGCTGGACCCACAGATTGATGAGGACGGCGCCGAGAAGCATGACGCCGAGGAAGGCCTTGAACCAGTCGGGGTTCCAGCCGGCGTAGACGATGCCCTGCTGCACCATGCCGAACATGAACGCGCCGAAGACCGGGCCGATCGCCGAGCCGGCGCCGCCGGTCAGCAGACAGCCGCCGATGACGGCCGCGGAGATGTAGATCAGCTCCTGGCCGACGCCCTCGCCGGACTGCACGGTGTTGAAGGTGAACAGCTGGTGCATGCCGACGAACCAGGCCCCGAAACCGACCAGCATGAACAGCGAGATCTTGGTGAACGTCACGGGCACGCCGACGGCCCGCGCGCTGTCCTTGTTGCCGCCGACCGCGAAGATCCAGTTGCCGTATCTGGTCCGCAGCAGGATCCAGGTGGCGATGGCCGCGAAGACCAGCCAGTACACGATGGTGATCTTCACCTGGACGCCGCCGACGTCGAAGGACGAGGCGAAGATCTTCTTGGCCTGGCCGAAGCCGTCCATGTCGCTGATGTCGTCGGTGGCCACATTGGTGGTGACCAGCTTCGTCACCGCCAGGTTCACGCCCTGCAGGATCAGGAAGGTGCCCAGGGTGATCAGGAAGCTCGGCAGCCCGGTCTTGACCACCATCCAGCCGTTGAGGAAGCCGATCCCCAGCGACACCAGGAGGGCGACGATCACACCGACCCACACGTTCATGGTGAGTTGGTAGCTGAGCATGGACGCGGTGAGCGCCGAGGTGATGACGGCGACACCGGCGGAGAGGTCGAACTCGCCGCCGATCATCAGCAGCGCGACCGGCAGCGCCATGATCCCGATCGTCGACGACTGGTAGAGGATGTTGGCCATCGAGCTGCCGTCACGCACCGGCGGGGCCGCGATCAGGAAGAACACGTACACGGCGACCGCGCCGAGGAAGACGCCCACCTCGGGGCGGGCCAACAGCCGCAGGGCCAGCGGGCGTTGCTTGGTCCGGCCGTCGCTCTCCTTACGGCCGGGGGCCGGCGGTGTGCCCACCGCCGGCTCGGCATGCTGGGTCATGCTGATCACCGGGTGCCCTTCGCGGCGAACGAGGCGACCGCGTCGACGTTGGTCTTGTCCACGAAGGCCGGGCCGGTCAGCACCGGCTGCTCGCCGCCGCCCATGTAGTTGCCGTTGTTCTTGTAGAGCCACAGCGAGTCGACAGCCAGGTAGCCCTGGAGGTAGGGCTGCTGGTCGACGGCGAACTCGATCGTGCCCTTGTCGATGGCGCTCGTCAGGTCCTTGTTCAGGTCGAAGGTCGCGATCTTGGCCTTGCTGCCCGCGTCGGACTTCGACTGCACCGCCGTCAGCGCGAACGGGGCGCCGAGGGTGACGACGTAGTCGATGGCCTTGTCCTGGCTCAGCTTGGCGGTGATCGTCGACTTCACCGACGGCATGTCGGTGCCGTTGACGTACAGGGTCTCCGTCGTGCCCGAGAAGGTCTTCTTCACACCGGCACAGCGCTGGGTGAGGCCGATGTTGCCCTGTTCCTGGACGACACAGACGGCCTTCTTGGCACCCTCGGAGTTGAGCCGGTTGCCGAGTGCCTCGCCGGCCACGGTCTCGTCCTGCCCGAAGAACTCCATCAGACCGAGGTTCTTCCACTCGCTGACACCGGAGTTGAGGCCGACCACGGGTATCTTCGCGGTCTTCGCCTTGGCTATGACGTCCTTCAGGGCGTCCGGCTTGGCGAGGGTGACCGCGATGCCGTCGACCTTCTGGTCGATGGCGTTCTGGATCAGGTTGGCCTGGTTGCCGGCGTTCGGGTCGGCGGAGTAGACCAGCTTGACGTTGTCCTTGGCGGCGGCCGCCTCCGCGCCCTTGCGGACGATGTCCCAGAAGGTGTCGCCGGGCGACTGGTGGGTCACCAGCGCGACCGTCATCTGCGGGGTACTCGCCTTGCCCGCGGAAGCGCCGTCCGCGCTCTCCTCGGACTTCTTGCCGCCGGAGCCGCTGGAACAGCCCGCGAGGGTCAGGGTCACCACCGCGGCCATGGCCACGACCGGGGCGATTCTGCGCGAGCGGAAGGGAGAAGAGCTGTCCATCTTTCCTGCACCTCACTGTGCGACGGAGAACTACGACGGGAATCGGGGAAAGGGGAGGTGATCGGAGGGATCCGGGGCCCGTTTCTACTCAGATTGGGGCCATGGGGCCGGGTCCGCGACTGTTCAGGTGTCTCGGACCCGGCCGTGCGCTGCTGGGACCGGATCCAATCCCTTGCCGGGCTCACTGTCAATACTTTGTTAAGACATCATTTCACGAGCAGGTCCGAATGTAAGTACAAACTCTTGACAGTGCGGGTCCCCGGGACCTACACCTGGGGGACGCCTGACCCCCGACCACCGTGAGGAGCGTCGCACATGGCCGAGCCCGCCCTCCCACCGACCTGATCACGACGGGTCCACCGGGGTCGATCTCTACCCTTTGCGCCAGGACGTACCCCTCGCGCGCGGGCGGCGACACGCGGACGGGGACCTCCGGACTCCCTCACCCGACCACGACCCGAGGAGGTGCCCCGATGGCGAAGACCGGCGACCGATCCCGTGCCGTGCCCGGCTCCGCGCTCGACCTGCTGCATTTCTCCCTCGACCGCAACAGCCCGGTGCCGCTCTACTACCAGTTCGCCCAGCAGCTGGAAGCGGCGATCGAGCAGGGAGCACTCGTTCCGGGCAACCTCCTGGGCAACGAGATCGACCTGTCGACCCGTCTCGGCCTGTCCCGCCCGACGGTCCGCCAGGCCATCCAGTCCCTGGTCGACAAGGGCCTCCTGGTACGACGGCGCGGAGTCGGCACCCAGGTCGTGCACAGCCAGGTGAAACGGCCGCTGGAACTGAGCAGCCTCTACGACGACCTGGAGGCCGCCGGACAGGGGCCCACCACACACGTCGTACGCAACGAACGGGTGCCGGCGACCGCCGACGTGGCCGCCGCGCTCGGTGTGGCGGAGGGCAGCGAGGTCACCCTCCTCGAGCGGCTGCGCGCCACGCACGGCCAGCCGGTGGCGTTCCTGTGCAACTACCTGCCCCCGGCCCTGCTGGACCCCGACACGGAACGTCTGGAGTCGACCGGCCTGTACCGGCTGCTGCGCTCGGCGGGCATCACCCTGCACAGCGCCCGCCAGACCATCGGCGCCCGCTCCGCCACCGCAGAGGAGGCCGCCCTCCTCGCCGAGAAGGAGGGGGCGGCCCTGCTGACCATGCAGCGCACGGCGTACGACGACACCGGCCGGCCGGTCGAGTACGGGACGCACATCTACCGCGCGTCCCGGTACGCGTTCGACTTCCAGCTGCTGGTCAGGACCTAGGCGCCCGGGCTCACCTCGGGGCCATCCGCAGCGCGCCGTCCATGCGGATGGTCTCCCCGTTGAGGTAGTCGTGGTCGACGATCGCCAAGGCCAGCTTCGCGTACTCCTCGGGCCGGGCCAGGCGGCGCGGGAAGGGCACTCCCTCGGCGAGCGAGGCGCGGAACTCCTCCGACACCGTGGCCAGCATCGGCGTCTCCACGATGCCCGGCGCGATGGTGCACACCCGGATCCCGTACTGCGCGAGGTCACGGGCGGCGGGCAGGGTCAGACCGACGACCCCGCCCTTGGAGGACGCGTAGGCGGCCTGGCCGATCTGCCCGTCGTACGCGGCGATGGACGCGGTGTTGACGATGACGCCCCGCTGGCCGCTCTCGTCGGCCTCGGTCCCGGCGATGGCCTCCGAGGCGAGCGCGAGCACGTTGAAGGTGCCGATCAGGTTGATCTGGATCACCTTGGCGTACAGGCCGAGGTCATGGACGCCCTTCTTGCCGAGGATCCGCGCCGACGGGCCGATACCGGCGCAGTTGACGACCGTGCGCAGCGGGACACCCGAGCCGGCCGCGGTGGCGACGGCGGCGCCGACCTGCTCGGGGTCCGTGACGTCGGCGGGCACGTAGGTCACGCCGGGCACCTCGGGCGCCTTGTCGATGCCGTCCTTGAGGTCGAGGGCGAAGACCCGGGCGCCGCGCTCGGCGAGGCCCTTCGCGGTGGCCGCGCCGAGGCCGGACGCACCGCCGGTGACAAGGGCGGCGGTGTTCTCGAGCTGCATCATCACTCCTTGCCGAGGACGGTGAGCACACCGCCCTCGTCACGGTCCAGCGCACGCGAGATGATCATGCGCTGGATCTGGTTGGTTCCTTCGAAGATCTGCATGACCTTGGCCTCGCGCATATAGCGCTCCACGGGGAAGTCACGGGTGTACCCGTACCCCCCGAGGACCTGCACGGCGTCCGTGGTCACCTTCATGGCGTTGTCCGTGGCCACGAGTTTGGCGATCGACGCCTCCCGTGTGAAGGGCAGGCCGAGATCCTTCAACCGGGCGGCGGACAGCGCGGTGGCCCGCGCCGACTCGATCGCGGCGCCCATGTCGGCGAGGACGAAGGCCAGGCCCTGGTGCTCGATGATCGGCTTGCCGAAGGTCTCCCGCTCACGCGCGTAGCGCACCGCGTGGTCCAGGGCGCCCTGGGCGAGGCCGGTGGCGACGGCCGAGATGCCCAGGCGGCCGCAGTCCAGGGAGGCCAGCGCGATCTTCAGCCCCTGCCCCTCCTCCCCGATCCGGCGCTCGACGGGCACCCGGACGTCCTCGAGCCGCATGGTCGCGGTCGCCGAGCCGGTCAGGCCCATCTTCCGCTCCGGAGGGTCGGCGCTGAGCCCCGGGGCGTCGGCGGGAACCAGGAAGCAGGAGATGCCGTGCGCGCGGTCGTCGGAGGTGCGGGCCATGACGGTGTAGAAGTC
This sequence comes from Streptomyces sp. NPDC060000, assembly GCF_042737375.1. Classification (NCBI taxonomy): domain Bacteria; kingdom Bacillati; phylum Actinomycetota; class Actinomycetes; order Kitasatosporales; family Streptomycetaceae; genus Streptomyces; species Streptomyces sp. NPDC060000. The sequence goes on along the minus strand of NZ_JBHWUU010000059.1, from coordinate 43,001 downwards.
GGCGTAACCGCCGTGCGTGGTCCAGGCCTTGGTGCCGTTCAGCACGTAGTCGCCACCCTCGCGGACCGCGCGGGTGAGCATGGCCGCCGGGTCGGACCCGGCGTGCGGCTCGGACAGGCAGTACGCGCCGAGCAGCTCACCGCCCAGCATGTCCGGCAGCCACCTGCGCCGCTGCTCCTCCGTGCCGAAGCGGGCCAGCGGGAAGCAGGACAGGGCGTGTACGGAGATGCCCACGGCGACGCTCGACCAGACCGCGGCGACCTCCTCCAGCACCTGGAGGTAGACCCCGTACGGCTGGTTCGCCCCGCCGTCCTCCTCGGCGAAGGGCAGCCCGAGCAGACCGCTGCGCCCGAGGGTGCGGAAGACGTCCCGGGGGAACGTCCCGTCCGCCTCCGCGTCGGCGACCCGGGGTGCGAGTTCCTTGGCGGCGAGGGCGCGGGTGAGCTGGATGAGCTCGACGGCTTCCTCGGTCGGCAGGGCACGAGTGGCAGGCATGGTGACCTCCACGTAGGAGTACCGGTAAGTACTGGGAGTGATACTGGAGTGCGTACGAACGTATCATTCACAGTACGGCACGGAGGGGTCGCCTGGCATCCGACCGCGGTCGGAAAGTGTTCGCTTCGGGAGGAGAGGGCGAGCCTTCAGGAGGAGACGGCGTGCACGATCAGCGACGCGAGCTGTTCGTACGCCTCCGCGTCGGTGAGCCCGGTGCGGGTCTTGAGCTCGCCCTGCTGGATCTGGCGCATCGTCGCGGCGGCGACCTCGCCGACGAAGGCGGTGTGTACCTCGCGGAAGGCACCGTCCGAGACGCCCTCGGCGATCAGCCGGCGCACCCGCTCCGCGGCCATCCGGGTGTTGGCCTCGTAGACCTCGCGGGCGGGCGGGAAGTCCGCCACGTCGTCGAGGAAACGGCGCGAGAGCGGGCGCAGTTGTTCGGCCACGGCGGTCAGGTACGCGCGCACGCGGTCGGAGGGGTCGGCGGTCTGTGCCACCCGCTTCTCGACGGCCTCGGTAGCACCCCGGAAGTAGTGCTTGACCGCCTCGACGACCAGCCCCTGCTTACTGCGGGCGAGTTGGTACAGGGTCGTCTTCGAGCAGCGCAGCCGCTCGGCGAGGTCGTCCAGGGTGAGGTCCGAGAACCCCTCCGCCGTCAGCAGCGCGACGAGGCGTTCCAGCAGGTCGGCCTGTCGGGCGGTACGGCGGGGGGACGGCATGATCCCAGCGTAGCCTCCCCGGTTACTCCCGGGTCACCCGCCGGTCGCCGGTGACCGGCGTCCGCCGCGACCGGGGGAGACCCGGGTCGGCCCGCGGACGGCCGGGCGTTCTGCCCGTTCGGCCGTGCCCTCCGGCTCGAGCGGAAGCACTTCGGCTCAGCCGGGAGTCCTCCGCTTGAAGTGCGCTTCACGCAAGGGCTTTTCCGGACGTGGGGGCCGGCGGCGCCGCCGTGAAGGAAGCCGGGCCCCGGACGCACCGAAGCCGCCTTCCCGATGACGAGAAAGCGGCTTCCGACCCGCCGTGAAGCTGGTCGGGACGACAGGATTTGAACCTGCGACCCCTTGACCCCCAGTCAAGTGCGCTACCAAGCTGCGCCACGTCCCGGTGCGCCCCGCACGGTGTTCGCCGTGTGATCGCGCGAACAGCACTTTACCTCACACCGGGCGGTGCGCCGAAGGGGGCCCGGGCGCGGGACAATCGCCGTATGGACCGTTTGGACAGCACAGGAGGTACGGACGGCGGCCGGACGACCGGTCCCCGGGACCGGGACGGCGAGGGGCGGGCGCGCAACGCCCGGCCGCGGGACGGGCTCGGCCGGCCCCTGCCGTACGGCGCGGACGGGGTGGAGCGGCAGCCCGAGGGCGTCGTCCGCACGCCGGAGGAGACCGTCGTCGAGGCACAGGCCCTGCTGGACGCCGGGAAGCCGTTCCACGCGCACGAGGTCTTCGAGGACGCCTGGAAGTCGGGCCCCGCATCGGAGCGCACCCTGTGGCGCGGGCTCGCACAGCTCGCGGTGGGTCTGACGCACGCGGCCCGGGGGAACCTCACGGGTGGGGTGAGGCTGCTGCGGCGCGGTGCCGGGGCGGTGCTCGAGTGGGCGGCCGACGCGGGAGAGGACCGGCCCTACGCGATAGATCTCGCCGCCCTGGCCCGCTGGGCGCGGGAGCTGGCGGACACCGTGGAGTCGACCGGCGCCGCCGTGGACGCGCGAGCTCTGGCGCCCCGGCTGCGCTGACCCGGCACGGTCACTGTCAGTGGCGTACGGCAGACTCGTGGCGTGCGAAAGATTCATGTCATCGGTATCGGCGCGGGCGACCCCGACCAGCTGACGCTCCAGGCGGTCCGGGCGCTGCGGAGCACGGACGTCTTCTTCGTCCTGGACAAGGGCGAGGTGAAGAGCGATCTGACGCGGTTGCGTCTCGACATGCTGGACACGCACATACCGCACGGTGCGTACCGGGTGGTCGAGGCCCGGGACCCGGAGCGGGACCGAGGGGCCGGCGGCGCGGCCTACTCCCCCGCCGTCGGCGACTGGCGCAGCGCCCGCGCCGGGATCTACGAGCGGCTGATCAGCGAGGAACTCGGCGCGGACGAGACCGGCGCGTTCCTGGTCTGGGGCGACCCGGCGCTGTACGACAGCACGCTGGGCATCCTCCAGGAGGTGCTGGCCCGGGGCACGGTGACCTTCGAGTACGACGTCGTCCCAGGGATCAGCAGCGTCTCGGCGCTCGTCGCCCGGCACCGCACGGGGCTGAACCGGGTGGCGCGTCCGGTGCAGATCACGACAGGCCGGCGGCTCGCGGAGGGCTTCCCGGAGGGGGTGGACGACGTGGTCGTGATGCTGGACGCCCACCAGGCCTTCAGGCGGTACGCCGAGGAGGACGTCGACATCTACTGGGGCGCCTATATAGGGACCCCGGACGAGATCCTCGTCTCCGGTCCGATCGCCGAGGCCGGCCCCCGCATCGAGCGGCTGCGCGCCGAGGCACGCGAGCGCAAGGGCTGGATCATGGACACCTACCTGCTGCGCCGCAACCCGGGGCGGGAGTAGCCGCCCCCGGGCGGCCCGGCCCCGGGTGCGCAGGGGGTGCCGGTGTGATCGTGGCCTCGTGACATCCACCGAGGAGATCGCTCCGGCCGCTGCCCAGCCGCCCGTCCTGGACCCGCGCAGGCGGAAGGGAACCCCTGCCTGGGCGGTACCGCTAGCGCAGCAGCTGGAGGCCGCCCACCACGGTCGCCGCGATCACCAGTCGCTCGAAGAGCCGCTGGTTGATGCGGGGGACCGCCCACTTGCCGAGCAGCGCGCCGGGGACGACGAACGCGACGAGCGCGGCGTCCAGGAGCAGCGAGTCGCCGTCGATGAGTCCGAGGCCCGCGCTGAACGGCACCTTCACGATGTTGACGATCAGGAAGAAGAACGCGGAGGTGCCGAGGAAGCCGAGTTTGCGGAAGCCGGCGGAGAGCAGGTACATCGACATCACCGGGCCGCCGGCGTTGGCGACCATGGTGGTGAAACCGCCGAGGACGCCGTAGCAGCGGGCCTTGATCCGGCCGGCCCGGGTGACCACCGCGTCGGGTTCGTCGCCCGCGTCGGCCGTCCGGCGACGCCACATCGTGACGCCTGCCATCAGCAGCAGGATCGCGCCGATCGAGGTGCGGACGATGCCGTCGTCGGCCCACACCAGGAACACCGTCCCGAAGACCACGCCGGCCGCGACCGCCGGGAACAGCCGCCACAGCGTGGGCCAGTGAGCGTGCCGCCGATAGGTGAGGACGGCCAGGACGTCGCCGGCGATCAGGATCGGCAGCAGGACGCCCGTGGAGGCGCGGGCGGGCAGGATCGCCGCGAAGATCGCGAGGCTGACCGTGTTGGCCCCGCTGACGGCCGTCTTGGAGAAGCCGACGAGCAGGGCCGCGAGGGCGAGCACCGCGAACTCCCAGCCAGTGATGTGCCACAGGTTCATCGTGTTCATGCGGAGACCGATGCTACGCACAGCCATCGGACGGCCAGAAGGGCGTCTCGCCTGGTGGCCGTTCCCGCCGGTTGGCCCGCACCGACGGCGTCAGTGGCGTTCCACCGGTACCGCGCTGCCCTGGCCGACGCCCACGCACATCGTGGCCAGTGCGCGTTCCGCTCCCGTGCGGTGCAGGAGGGTGGTGAGGGTGCGGGCGCCCGAGCAGCCGGGCGGGTGGCCGAGGGCGATGGCACCGCCGCTGGGGTTCACCAGGCCCGGGTCGATGCCGAGCGCGTCGACGCGGGCGAGCGCCTGGGCGGCGAACGCCTCGTTGATGGATTCCGGTCCTCTGAGGGGAACCGGGCCCCTGAAAGGATCCGGGCCCCTGGGAAGATTCCCGGAAGGCTTCACCGACGCAGCTGGAGGGTCGATGACCGAACACGTCCTCACCGGGACCCGGGGCACGGTCGCCGTGCGTGAGTGGTCCTGCCCGAGGCCCCGCTGCCTCGTCCTCCTGGTGCACGGCTACGGCGAGCACGCCGGTCGCTACGCGGAACTCGCCGGTGTCCTGACCGGGCACGGCGCGGCCGTCTTCGCCCCCGACCACATGGGGCACGGGAGGTCGGCGGGCGAACGCGTGGTGATCGAGGACTTCGAGGACGTGGTCACCGATGTGCACGCCGTGGCGCGGCTCGCCCGGGCCACCCACCCGGACCCCGGCCTCCCGCTGATCGTGATCGGGCACTCCATGGGCGGCCTGGTCGCGGCCCGGTACGCCCAGCGGTACGGCGGCACGCTCGCCGCGCTCGTCCTGTCCGGCCCGGTGATCGGCGACTGGGAGCTGCCGGGGCGGCTGCTGGCGCTCGAGGAGATCCCCGACGTCCCCGTCGCTCCCGCCGCCCTCTCCCGTGACCCGGCGGTGGGCGCGGCGTACGCGGCGGACGGACTGGTCTGGCACGGGCCGATGAAGCGGCCGACGCTGGAGGCGTTCGTCCGGACCCTGAAGGCCGTGGCCGACGGCGGCGACCTCGGGCCGCTGCCCCTGCTGTGGCTGCACGGTGCCGACGACCGGCTGGTCCCGTTGCCCGGCAGCCGGACCGGCGTCGAACGGCTGAGCGGGGGCACCCCGACCGAGCGGATCTACCCGGGAGCCCGCCACGAGGTCTTCAACGAGACGAACCGCGCGGAGGTGTTCGCGGAGGTGACGGGCTTCCTGGACGGTGTGCTCGCTTCCTGAGACGGAACCGGGACCGGGCTGTTTGCGGCGGTTCGGCCTGGGCACCCGCGCCCTCATGGAGTGGTTGCGCAGTGCCGCCTGCCTGGGTGAGGACCCTGAGCTGTTCTTCCCCGTGGGCACGACCGGACCCGCCCTGCGGGACATCACGGCGGCCAAACGCGTCTGCGCCCGCTGCACGGTGAGACCCGAGTGTCTGTCCTATGCGCTGGCCATCGGCCGGACCTCGGGCGTGTGGGGCGGGACCGGCGAGGACGAGCGCGCGGAACTGCTCCGTACCGCCGGAAACGACGCGATGAGCACGACGTGACGAACACCGCGCGGCATACACCCCGCGACACACACCGCGCGACGAACACGACGCGCGATGAACACGACGCGATGAGAAGGAGCACCGTATGACTGTCGTGAAGAGCCCCCTGTCCGAACCGGCCCGCCAGGTCACCTTCGAAGCGTTGCAGAGCACCCTCGTGGATCTCCTCGGCCTCTCCCTGATCGGGAAGCAGGCGCACTGGAACATCGTGGGACCCCGGTTCCGCTCGATCCACCTCCAGCTCGACGAGGTGGTGTCGACGACCCGCACCTACGCCGACACCGTCGCGGAGCGCGCGGCGGCGCTGGGCCTGCCGCCCGACGGCCGCCCGGAGACGATCGCCTCGGCGTTCACCCTGCCCTCCCCGAAGGACGGCTGGCTGCGCGACGAGGACGTCGTCCAGCTGATCGCGGAGACCCTGGGGGCGGCCATCGGACGGCTGCGGGAGCGGATCACGGCGACCGAGGAAGCCGATCCGGTCACCCAGGACCTGCTGATCGGCATCACCGCCGAGCTGGAGAAGCAGCGGTGGATGTTCGAGGCGGAGAACTGGCCGCGCGAGAGCTGACCCGCGCAGCAAGCGACCCGCAACGGGAGAAAGGGGCCCGTCATGCCCGACGCCCTCGAACTCGACGCGCTGTGGGAGGACTTCCACCGCGTGGTGAACATGACCTCGCAGGAGCTGGCCGCCTGGCTGCGGGTGCGTGACGCCGACGAGAACGCCGAGCCCCTGCCCGAGGAGGCGGGGACACCCACCGGGCAGCATGTGCTGGCGATACTCCAGAAGCGGCGCACCGACCTGACCGACGACGACGTCCGCGTGATGTACCGGGTCGTGGACACGGTCACCGCGCAGGCGGACCTGGAGAACGAACCGAAGGCCGAGAACACCCGCGGACGCCACCGTCTGATGACGATCGGCCACGATCCGCTCAAGCCGTAGGCCCCGGGATTCCGCCCCGCCTCAGCCGGTGAGCCGGGAGAGCGCCGCCGACACCAGCGTGCGCACTCCCGGCACCAGCACGGACAGGTCCGGCGCGAACAGCGCGCTGTGGTTTCCCGGCACAGCGGCGAACTTCTCCCGCAACTCCTCCCCCGGCGCCGCCTCCCACGCGGGCGCCGGGGTCGAGGTCACGTACCAGTAGTCGTACGGCACGCCCGCCGGGGCGAGCAGGGAGAAGTCCTCACTGCCCATCGCCTGGCCGAAGTCGAACACCGTGTGCTCGCCGAAGAGTTCACGGTGCACCGCGGCGATCTCCCCGTCCAGGGAGGCGTCGTTGACCGTGTTCGGGCAGCCGGGGTGGACCGTGACCTCGGGCGGGACCGGGCAGCCCGCCGCGGCGCACTCCCCCTCGACGACCCGCCGGATCGCGGCGAGGACGCGCTCGCGCACCCGGGCCTCCTGGGTGCGCACGTTCAGCGCGAGCCGGGCCTCGGCGGGGATGATGTTGGATTTCGTACCGGCGTGGAAACTGCCCACCGTCAGCACCGCCGACTCGTTGGCCGCGACCTCGCGCGCGACGACGGTCTGCAGCCTGGTCACGATGTACGCGGCCGTCACGACCGGGTCGACCGTCGACTCGGGTCGCGAACCGTGCCCGCCCACACCGTGCACGACGACGTCGACGTCGTCCGAGGCCGACAGCGTCAGGCCGGGCGTGTGCGGGTAGAACCCGGCGAGCCCGGGTGCCGCATGCTGGCCGAACAGCACGTCGGGGCGCGGGAACCGGGTGTGGATCCCGTCCGCGACCATCGCCGCGGCGCCGCCCCCGGCCTCCTCGGCGGGCTGCCCGACCACGACCAGCGTCCCCGACCAGGTCCCACGGGCGGCGGCGAGCGCCTCGGCGGCGGCCGCCAGCCAGGTGACGTGCAGATCGTGACCGCAGGCGTGCATCACCCCGTCGACGGTCGAGGCGTACGGCAGCCCGGTCGCCTCCCGCACGGGCAGCGCGTCCATGTCCCCGCGCAGCCACACCACCGGCCCGTCGCCGTTCGCGAGCACACCCACGACACCGGTGCGGGCCACCCCCTCGGTCACCGCGTACCCGGCCGCGCGCAGCCGCAGGGCCAGCTTCGCGGCGGTGCGGTGCTCCTGGAAGGACAGCTCGGGGTGGCGGTGCAGGTCCTGGTAGAAGCCCTCCAGATCGCCGGAGTCGAGTCCCGAGGTGATCTCCCGGGCCAGACGGGCGACGACGGCCGGTTCGGTCATACCGGGCAGCCTACGAGAGTGGCCCCGGCGACCGCAGCCGGCGGGCCCGATCGGCCGAACGGCCGAGGAACGGGCGCGTGAACCCTGGCCGTTCGGCCGAGGTGCGCACGGATGCCCGCGGGCGAGGGTGGAGCCACTTCCCCACCCGGCACACCACCAGGAGTTCGCGACGCGGTCCAGGAAGTTCCTGCGTCAGAGGTCCAGCAGGCGGGCGACGGTGCGCAGCACCCCGTTGTCGTTGTTGGACGGCGCGAGGTGGCGGGCCCGGCGGACGACCTCCGGGTGGGCGTTGGCCATGGCGAACGACCAGTCGGCGGCGTCCAGCATCTCCAGGTCGTTGAGGTAGTCGCCGAACACCATGGTCTGCGCGGGCGTGATGCCCAGCTCCCGCTGGAGCGCGCGCAGCGCGGCGCCCTTGTTGGCGGTGCGGTTCATGACGTCGACCCAGTGCTCGCCGGAGACGACGACCTGGTGGGTCCGCGCGAAGGGCGCGAGAGCCGGGGCGGTGGTCTCCGCGGCGGAGCCGAAGTCGAAGAGGGCGACCTTGAGGATGTCGTCGTCGACGGCGGTGACGTCCTCGACGACCCGGTGGCGGACGTAGTACCTGCCCACCTCGGCCAGGAAGGCCTCGTCGGCCCGCTCGACGTAGGCGCACCGCTTCCCGCACACGACGGCGCCCACGTCGGCGCCCCCGGAGGTGAGCCGCCGTACGGTCTCCGTCACCCGGGCGACCGTTTCCGGCTCCAGCGGATCGGAGCTCAGCTCCTCGCCGTCGCGCACCACGTACGTGCCGTTCTCCGCTATGAACACCATCCCGTCGGCGACCTCGGCGAACTCCGCGGCCAGCGTGGCGTACTGGCGTCCGCTCGCCGGGGTGAACAGCACCCCGCGCTCACGCAGCCGCGCCAGCGCCTCCCAGAGGTCCGCCGGGACCTTCTTGTCGTCGTCGAGGAGCGTGCCGTCCATGTCGGTGACGATCAGCCGGATGTCGAGGGGTCCCGTCGCGTGGTCGGACGTGGTCGGACGGGGGGCGTGCGAGTAGGGCATGTCCTGCTTCCTGCTGCGGGGTCACCGGAATTTCACCCTACCGGGGACAACGTTGATCATCCGGCGGCACAATGGCGGACCAGGGCAGGTCCTCAGGGCCCGGAGACGGGCGGATGTGAGAAGGGACGGTCACGTGAGCGGGTCGGCACGGCTGAACACCAGCGTGGCGCACAACGCGCGGGTCTGGAACTACTGGATCGGCGGCAAGGACAACTACGAGGTCGACCAGCGGGTCGGCGAGCACGTCGCCGGGATGTTCCCGCTCATCCGGGACATCGCGCGCGCGGACCGCTGGTTCCTGGGGCAGGCCGTGCGGTTCCTCACCGAGGAGCGCGGGGTGCGGCAGTTCCTCGACATCGGCACCGGACTGCCGACGGCCGACAACACCCATGAGATCGCGCAGCGGGTGGCGCCCGAGTCGCGGATCGTGTACGTCGACAACGACCCCATCGTGCTGGCGCACGCCCGCACGCTGCTGACCGGCACCGCCGAAGGCGTCACCGACTACATCGACGCCGACGTGCACGACCCGGCCCAGATCCTCGAACGCGCGGCGGGCACCCTGGACTTCACCCGCCCGGTCGCGGTGATGATGCTGGGCATCCTGAACTTCGTCCTGGACTTCGAGGCGGCCCGGAACATCGTCCGCGAGGTCATGGCCGACGTCCCCTCCGGCAGCTTCCTGGTCCTGACGCACCCCACCCACGACAGCGAGGTGGGCGGCGAGGGCCAGATCCCGGCGATGAAGTTCTGGAACGAGAACGCCACCCCGCCGATCACCGCACGCGCCGGCGCGGAGATCGCCGCGTTCTTCGAGGGCCTCGAACTGCTGGAGCCGGGCCTGGTGTCCTGCTCGCGCTGGCGCGGCGAGGCCGGCTCCCTCGCGGTGGTGCCGCAGTACGGCGCGGTGGCCGTGAAACCCTGACGGACGCACGGCACGCAACGGACGTACCGACCGTGGAGGACGTATGACCAACCTTGCCGACCCCGTCCCCGGTGGGCGTCCCGGAGACGTCGAGCGGGCCACCGCGCTCGGCGGCGAACTGTCGGCGAGAGGCGTGCACGGGATCGTCCTGGCCTACGTGGACACGGCGGGCGTCGGCCGGGTGAAGACGATCCCCACGGCCGGGCTGGCGTCGGCGGTGGCCTGGGGCGTCGGGATGTCTCCGGTGTTCGACACGTTCCTGGCGAACGACCACATCGTCGCGACCGAGGTGCTGGGCTCCCCGGACGGCGACCTGCGCCTGTACCCGGACCTCGACCGGCTCGTCGCCCTGGCGGGGCAGCCCGGCTGGGCCTGGGCGCCGGTCGACCGGGTCACCCAGGACGGCGAACGGCACCCGGGCTGCTCCCGCACCTTTCTGCGCCGTGTCGTCGCGGACGCGGCCCGCGAGCACGGGCTCACCTTCAAGGCGGGCATCGAGATCGAGTGGTCGGTCGGCCTGGACTCGGCTCCCGCCGGGGAGTTCGTCCCGGCGGCCACGGGACCGGCGTACGGCGCGACCCGGCAGGTCGAACTGAGCGACTACACCGCCGACCTGCTGGCCGCCTGCGCCGCGCAGGGCGTCGACGTCGAGCAGATCCATCCCGAGTACGCGCCCGGCCAGTTCGAGATCTCCGTGGGCGCGCTCGACCCGGTGGCGGCGGCCGACCGCAGCGTCCTCGTCCGCCAGACGATCCGCGCCCTGGCCCGGCGCCACGGCCTGCGGGTGTCCTTCTCCCCCGCCGTCGGGGCGGAAGGGGTCGGCAACGGCGGGCACGTCCATCTCTCCGCCTGGCGGGACGGCATCAACCTGCACGCGGGCGGCGAACGACGGCACGGCATGACGGCCGACGCGGAGGCCTTCGCGGCCGGTGTGCTGGCCCGCCTCCCCGCCCTGACGGCGGTGACCGCGCCGAGCCCGGCGAGCTACCTGCGCCTCAAGCCGTCCCAGTGGGCCGGGGTGTTCACCGCCTGGGGCCTGGAGACCCGCGAGTGCGCGCTGCGTCTGGTACGCGGTACGGCCGGCCGGCGCGCGGAACAGGCGAATCTGGAGGTCAAGCCGGTCGACCTGGCCGCCAACCCGTACCTCGCCCTCGGCTGCCTGATCGCCGCCGGGCTGGACGGGCTCGCCTCGGGCGCCGTGCTGCCCGAGGAGACGGACGGGGATCCGGCCCTGCTCGACGCCGGGGCGGCCACCGCCCGGGGCGTACGCAGGCTGCCGACCTCGCTCGCCGGGGCCGTCGCCGGGTTCCGGGCGGACGAGGTGCTGCGGGCCGCGCTCGGCCCGGTCCTCGCCGACGCGGTGAGCGCCGTACGGCAGGGCGAGATCGACGCCATCGACGGGCTCGACGACGAGCGGGTGGCCGCGGCCTACCGCTGGAAGTACTGAGATGACCGGCGGACCGGTCCACGAGGCCCTCGCCGAGCTGGAGTTGGTGGACCACCACTGCCACGGCGTCGTCACCGACCCGCTGGACCGGCCGGGCTTCGAGGCGCTGCTCACCGAGGGCGAGCGGTGGCCCGGCGTCTCGGCCTTCGACACGCCCGCCGGCGTGGCCGTACGCCGCCACTGCGCGCCGCTGCTCGATCTGGAGCGGCACGCCCCGCCCGACGACTACCTGGCCCGGCGCGCCGAACTGGGCCCGCGGGAGGTGAACCGGCGGTTCCTCGGCGCCGCCCGGACCGGCGTGTTCTGCGTCGACACCGGGTTCGCCCCGCACCGCATCACCACCCCCGCCGAACTGGCGGGGGCCGCCGGCGCGGCGGTCGCCCACGAGGTCGTCCGGCTGGAGTCCGTCGCGGAGGCGGTGGCCGGGCGGGGCGTCGAGGCCGACGGGTACGCCGACGCGTTCCGGGCGGCCGCCCTGGACGCGGTACGGCGGCCGGGAGTGGTGGCGGTCAAGTCGGTGGCCGCCTACCGGACCGGCTTCGCCCTAGACCCGGCCCGGCCCGCGGACACCGACGTCACCCGGGCCGCGCGGCGCTGGCAGGAGCGCGGCGGACGGCTGGAGGATCCGGTGCTGGTCCGGCATCTGCTGTGGACGGCCGTCGACCTGGGGCTCCCCCTCCAGCTGCACACCGGCTTCGGCGACAACGACATCCGGCTGCACCGGGTGGATCCCAGCCTTCTCACGGACTGGCTGCACCTGACGGCGGGCACGATCCCGGTACTGCTCCTGCACTGCTGGCCCTATCAGCGACAGGCCGCCTATCTGGCCGCGGTGTTCGAGCAGGTCTACCTGGACGTGGGGCTCACCCTGCATCATGTGGGTCCCCGGCGAGCGCGGGCGGTCCTGGAGGAGGCGCTGGAGATCACACCGTTCCGCAAACTGCTGTACAGCTCGGACGCCTATGGTGTTGCGGAGTTCTACGGGCTCGGCGCGCTGGCGTTCCGCCGGGGCCTGGGGGATCTGCTCCAGGACCGGGTGGACGCCGACGAACTGGGCCTGCCCGACGCGCTTCGGCTGGCACGCTGGGCCGGAGCGGACAACGCCCGCCGGGTCTACCGGCTTCCCGACGGACACTGAAAGTATGATCAAGCAATGTCTGACTTGACCGAAACCACGCCGGGTTGGCTGAGCTCCGACGAGCTCGAGATGGCACGCGCCCGTATGCCGATCCTGTACGTCGAGGCCGTGCCCGTGCGCGTCGACGACAGCGGCGAAGTCACCAGCGTAGGCCTGCTGCTGCGGATGGGACCGGACGGCAACGTCAACCGGACCCTGGTCTCCGGCCGGGTCCTGCACCACGAGCGGGTCCGGGACGCCCTGCTGCGCCACCTGGAGAAGGACCTCGGTCCGGTGGCGCTGCCCCGGGTACCGACCTCGCTCCAGCCGTTCACGGTGGCCGAGTACTTCCCCACGCAGGGCGTCACCCCGTACCACGACCCCCGTCAGCACGCGGTGTCGCTGGCCTACATCGTGCCGGTGACCGGCGACTGCCGTCCCCGGCAGGACGCGCTGAACCTGGTGTGGTTCAGCCCGCAGGAGGCCGCGTCGCTCGCCGTGCAGAGCGAGATGCCGGGCGGGCACGGGTTCCTGCTGCGGCAGGCTCTGGCCCACGTCGGCCTCTCGGCCTCCTGAGCGTGATACCCCCGCCGGCCGGCCGGCGCGCCCTGGTCGGCGCCGCCCGCGGTCGCCCCTGCACCCTCGTGGTGTGCAGGGGCTGCTGCTGCGGCGACGCCCGCAAGCACCCCGGCTACGACCACGACTGGCAGCTGGCGCGGCTGCGGGCGGCCGCCGCCGACTCCGCCGGGGCCTTCGAGGTCCGTACGACGGACTGTCTCGGCCCGTGCGACCAGGCGAACGTGATCGTCGTCCAGCCCTCGGCCGACGGCCGCCGGGCCGGCGGCCGGGCCACCTGGGTCGGCTTCGCCATGGACGACGACTGCACGGAGGAGATCCTGAGCTGGGCGGCGGCGGGCGGCCCGGGCGTCGCGCCGCCGCCGGTCACGCTGGAGCTCCAGTTCATCAGCCCGCCGCGGGCCGGACGGGTGCGCAGCCGCCGGTGACCTCAGGGGCCGACCAGCGCTGTCAGCAAGGCCGCACGGCGGCAGGTCGAGGTACGTGAGGTCCACAGGGCCGGGGCGCTCCGCTCGTCGGTGCCGACGGCACTGGGCGCGATCGTGTCCCGGGCGGCCGGACCGATCCGTCAGGCCCTCCAGGCCGCTCGTCCCGCCGCCCGGGGCAGCGGCCTGCCGACCGATGGCGGCCCGGGCGGCCGACACCGCGTCATCGGCCTCGCCGGGCGGCGACCGCCCTCGCGGCCGACTCCCTCACCCCCGTCCTGGTCCATCTCGGGCTGGTCCGGCTGACGAAGGTCGATGGACTGCGCGGGCTGCGGCGGCCGTAGGTTCGCCCGCCTCGGTGAGCAGGCCGGCCAGGGTGGCGCGGGCCCGGGCCACGCGTGAGCGGACGGTGCCGACCGGGCAGTCGCTCACCTCGGCGGCCTCCGCGTAGGGCAGGCCCAGCAGTTGGGTCAGCACGAACGCCTCCCGCCGGTCCTCCGGCAGGGCGGCCAGCAGATCCAGCAGGACGACACCGTCGTCGAAGCCGGGCAGCCCGCGCGGCTGGGCCAGCTCGACGGCCCGCTGCCAGTCGGCCTCGTCGGACAGACGCGGGCGGACAGCGGCGGACCGGAAGCTGTCCATCACCGCCCGGCGCGCGATGGACAGCAGCCACACCCGGGCCGAGGAACGCCCCTCGAACCGGTGCAGAGCGCTCAGTGCCCGCAGAAAGGTGTCCTGGGCCAGATCGTCCGCCGCCTGCGGATCGGCGCTCAGATGGGCCACGTACCGCACCACATCGGGGTGCAGGGCGCGCACGAACCCCTCGACGGCGGCCGCGTCCCCGCCCCGCGCGGCCAGCGCCAGCGCGGTCGTCGACTCGTCGGCCGGGGCCGCCTTGCCCGCCCGCTTCCGGTGTCCGGCGCCGCCTGGTGTCCGGTGCTTCCCGGCCTTGGCGCTCTCAGGGAGCCTGCGGTGCTTGTCGGCCCTGCCGTGCCCTGCGGTCATGGCGCCTGATCCTGGCAGCGGGGCCGCGCGCCTCACTCGGGGTTGGGCGAATCCACAGGTAGTCCGGGCGACTCACAGCGGAGACCCGTCAGCGGACGTCACTACCCGTCGCTGCGGGGGGAAACGGCGCGGGAAAACGATGAAGGCCGCTTCCACACCTTCGTGGAAACGACCTTCCGACCTGCGATGAAGCTGGTCGGGACGACAGGATTTGAACCTGCGACCCCTTGACCCCCAGTCAAGTGCGCTACCAAGCTGCGCCACGTCCCGTTGCCCGTCTGACCTGGGGTTTCCCCTGGCCGAACACGCAGGGAAACCATACCGCACTCGGGTCGGTGGTCGCGCACCCGTTTCCCGTGCCCGGGCCGGACACCTCAGTCCCCCTGGGGAGCCCCCAGTCCCGGGTAGGCGTCCAGCAGTCGGGGCGGGGCCGCCTGCCGCCACGAGTCGGCGAGGATGTCACGCAGCTCCTGCTCGTCCTCCACGGCGGCGAGCCGGGCCCGCACCCAGGCGAACTGGGCCTCGTGGTCGGCGATCCAGAACTTCCCGGGCTCGGCGAGCACCAGTTCGTCGCGCTCCTCCTTGGGACAGCGCACGGCGAGGGAGGTCTCCTCCTCGGGCAGTGTGGCGAACATCTTCCCCGCGACCCGGAAGGTGGGCATGCTCCAGGAGATCTTCTCCGTGGTGTCGGGCAGGGACAGGGCGATACGGCGTACGTCTTCGGCGTCCGGCATGCTCCGCACCGTAGCCGCTGCCACTGACAGTCACCCGACGCCGACGTGCTTGTAGTAGAGGGTGGTCGGCCGGAGCATCCCGGCCGGGTTCGCCGCGTAGTCGGGGATCGTCCCGGCCCTGGTCCACCCGGCGGTGCGGTAGAGGTGCTCGGCGGGACTGCCGGTCTCGGTGTCCAGGTGGAGCAGGGTGACGCCGACCGCGGCGGCGGCCTCCTCGGCCGCGGTCAGGAGGGTACGGCCGAGCCCCTTTCCGCGGGCGTCCCGGTGGACCAGCAGCTTGACGAGCTCGGCACGGTGGCGGCTGTTGGGCTTGTCGGGGAAGGCCAGGCCGACGGTGCCGACGACGCGGGGCCCGTCCTTGGCCGCCCATACCGCGAGCCGCCCGGCGGCCACCGCCTCCGCCCTCTCCCGCCACCAGGCGGCGGCCTCCGCCCGGTCGAGCGGGGCGAGGAAACCGAGCGAGGCGCCGCCGTGCACGGTGTCGATCAGCAGGTCGGTCAACTCCGTCACTCGGTCGCGCAGTCGGCGGGCGTCGAGGCGGGCCACGGTCGCGGTCACGGCAGCACCACCGCCAGCACATACCGCACGTCCTCATTGCCCGCGCACCGGAACCGGGTCGGCCCCCAGACCCGCAGGCGCAGACAGTCCCCGGCGTCCAGGTGATGCCCGGTGTCCTCGGCCGTCACCTCGAGGGCGCCCTCCAGTACCCAGATGTGCTGTTCCAGACCGACCACGGGCGGCCGGTCGTAGGCGATGTCGGCGCCCACCGCGAGCCGCCCCTCGACCAGTTCGCCGCGCAGCGCGGGGTGCGGCGGCGACACGGAGCGCCGGACGAATCCGGAGGCCCGGTCCTCCCAGACGGACTGCTCTTCGGCGCGCACCAGCGGCGAGGGTTCCGTCTCCACCTCGCTGAGCAGCCGGGACATGGTCCGCCCGTAGACCTGGCACAGCCGGTTGAGCAGCGAGGCGGTCGGACTGGTCTGCGCCCGCTCGGCCCGCGACAGGGTGGACCGGCTCACCCCGCTGCGCTCCGCCAACTCGTCCAGCGACCAGCCGCGTTCGGCCCGCAACTCGGCCAGCCGTCCGGCGATCCGCGCGTCGACGGGGTCCGGTGACCCGGCTGTCTCCGCCCGGTCCGTCGCGGGTCCGTCGCTTCCGTCCGCCCGGTGCCCGTCCACCTCGTGTCTCATATCAGGGAACCTATCCCGGATATGAGACGACGGGGTTACGGGCCGCTCACTCCCTGCCGGCTCACACTCCGGCGGCCTCGCCGAGCGCCTCCAGCACCGGCCGGATCAGCGGATGCCCCTCCGCTCCCCGGCGGACGGCCGCGAAGACCCTGCGGGTCGGCGCCACACCGTCGACGGGTCGTACCACCACGCCCGTGAGATCCATGCCGCGCAGCGCCGAGCGCGGGACGAGCGCCACGCCCGCCTCGGCCGAGGCCAGGGCGACAACCGCGCGGAAGTCGTCGGAGGAGTGCTCCAGGCGCGGCTGGAAGCCGGCGGACTCGCAGGCCAGGACGACCACGTCATGACACGGGTTGCCCGGGTAGGGGCCGATCCACGGGTCCTTGGCCAGCTCGGCGAGCGGCACCTCGGGGGCGTCGGCGAGGCGGTGGGTGACCGGGACGACCGCGTCGAAGGGCTCGGCGTAGAGCGGGACGTGCGCGAGCCTCGGATCGTCGGCGGCCGGGGCACCGCGGTACTCGACGGCGACGGCGACATCGACCTGCCGGTCGAGCACCATCGGCAGACTGGCGTCGCCCTCCGCGTCCTGGACGCGGATCCGGATCCCGGGGGCGGTGCGGGCGAGCCGGGCCACCGCGGGCGCCACGACCAGGGCGATGCCCGTCGCGAAGGCCGCCACCGTGACGGTGCCGGCCGCTCCGGAACTGTAGGCGGCCAGTTCCGCCTCGGCCCGCTCCAGCTGGGCGAGGACGGCGTTCGTGTGGCCGAGCAGGATCTCCCCGGCGGGGGTGAGCCGTACGCCCTTGGCGCTCCGCTCGACCAGCCGGTGGCCGGTCTCCTGCTCCAGGGCCGTCAGCTGCTGGGAGACGGCGGACGGGGTGAGGTACAGCGCGGCGGCAGCCGCGGTCACCGTGCGGTGGTCGGCCACCGCACGGAGGATGTGGAGCCGCCGCGCTTCGATCATGCATCGATTATCGCAATATGTCCGAGCCGCTCGGACCGCCCCCGGTACGGATCCGCGGGGCCGGGATCGGGCTCAGGCCGCTTCCAGCTCGGCGCGCGCCGCGACGAAGGCGTCGACCGCGCGGTCGACGTCGTCCGTGGAGTGCGCGGCGGAGAGCTGGACGCGGATGCGGGCGCGGTCCTGCGGGACCACCGGGTAGGAGAAGCCGATCACGTACACCCCGCGTTCCAGCAGCAGTTCGGCCAGCCGGCCCGCCTTCGCCGCGTCGCCGATCATCACCGGCGCGATGGCGTGGTCGCCGGGCAGGATGTCGAAGCCCTCGTCCGTCATGCGGCGGCGGAACAGGGCGGTGTTCTCGGCGAGCCGCACGCGAAGGTCGTCGGCGGACTCCAGCAGGTCGAGGACCTTCAGCGAAGCGGCGGCGATGACCGGGGCGAGGGTGTTGGAGAAGAGGTACGGGCGCGAACGCTGGCGGAGCAGGGCGACGATCTCCGCACGGGCGGCCACATAACCGCCGGACGCGCCGCCCAGCGCCTTGCCCAGGGTGCCGGTGATGATGTCGACGCGGTCCATCACTCCGTGCAGCTCGGGGGTGCCGCGGCCGCCGGGACCGACGAAGCCGACCGCGTGCGAGTCGTCCACCATGACCATGGCGTCGTAGCGCTCGGCGAGGTCGCAGATCTCGGCGAGGGGCGCCACATAGCCGTCCATGGAGAACACGCCGTCGGTGACGACCAGTCGGCGACGCGCGTCGGACGCGTCCTTCAACTGCCGTTCCAGATCGGCCAGATCACGGTTGGCGTAGCGGAACCGGCGGGCCTTGGACAGGCGGATCCCGTCGATGATCGAGGCATGGTTGAGAGCGTCGGAGATCACCGCGTCCTCGGGGCCGAGGAGCGTTTCGAAGACGCCTCCGTTGGCGTCGAAGCAGGAGGAGTACAGGATCGTGTCCTCCTGGCCGAGGAAGGCCGAGAGGCGCGCCTCCAGCTCCTTGTGCACCTCCTGCGTACCGCAGATGAAGCGCACGGACGCCATGCCGTAGCCCCAGCGGTCGAGGGCCTCGTGGGCGGCGGCGACCACCTCGGGGTGGTCGGCGAGGCCGAGGTAGTTGTTGGCGCAGAAGTTGAGGACCTCGCCGGGCCGGCCGCCCGAGGTGACGGCGACCGTCGCGGACTGCGGGCTGCCGATGACCCGCTCGGGCTTGTGCAGGCCGGCGGCGCGGATCTCGTCGAGGGTGGCGCGTACGTCGTCGCGCACGGAGTCGAACATGGGGAAGCTCCTAGGGAATGCGGGTGGCTTACGCGGTCCAGTCGAGGATGACCTTGCCGCCGCGGCCGCTCGCCGCGTCGGCGAAGGCCGCTTCGAAGTCGCGGTAGCCGTACCGGCCGGTGATCACGGGGGCGAGGTCGAGGCCGCCCTCCAGCAGCACCGACATCGCGTACCAGGTCTCGAACATCTCGCGGCCGTAGATGCCCTTGATCGTGATCATCGAGGTGACGATCCGGGACCAGTCGACGGGGAACTCCTCGGCGGGCAGTCCCAGCATCGCGATCCGGCCGCCGTGCGTCATGTTGGCGATCATGTCGCGCATCGCCTCGGGCCGGCCGGACATCTCCAGGCCGATGTCGAAGCCCTCGCGCAGCCCCAGCTCACGCTGTCCGTCGGCGATGGACGCCTGCGACACGTTCAGCGCGAGGCTCGCACCGATCTTGCGGGCCAGCTCCAGCCGTTCCTCGCTGACGTCGGTGACGACGACGTTGCGGGCGCCGGCGTGCCGGGCGACGGCGGCGGCCATCAGCCCGATCGGTCCGGCACCGGTGATCAGGACGTCCTCGCCGACGAGCGGGAAGGACAGCGCGGTGTGGACGGCGTTGCCGAACGGGTCGAAGATCGCGGCCACGTCGAGGTCGACGGGGATCCGGTGCACCCACACGTTGGACGCGGGCAGGGCGACGTACTCCGCGAAGGCGCCGTCGCGGCCGACGCCGAGCCCGACGGTGGCCCGGCACAGGTGGCGGCGCCCGGCGAGGCAGTTGCGGCACTTGCCGCAGACGAGGTGTCCCTCGCCGCTGACCCGGTCGCCCACCTGGATGTCGGCGACGTCCCGGCCGGTCCCGACGACCTCGCCGACGAACTCGTGCCCGAGCACGAGCGGGGTGCGGATCGTCTGCCGCGCCCAGCCGTCCCAGGACCGGATGTGCAGATCGGTGCCGCAGATGCCGGTGCGCAGCACCCTGATCAGTACGTCGCCGGGCCCGACGGCCGGCTCGGGGACGTCCGCGAGCCACAGCCCGGGCTCCGCCTTCTCCTTGACCAGCGCCTTCACGCTACGGCTCCTGTGGTGAGGGCCCGGGCGCGAGCAGCCCGAAAGGGCCCCGCGTCCGGGAAGACATGTGGATTCGCCCAGCAATCTGCCGCACTTCACCCGGCCGGGTCCATCGAGCTTTTCTTAAGCGCGGCCACAGCTCCGCTTCACACGGGTGGCCCCGGTCAGCCGCAACGGCTTCCCGCACACCACGGTGGGGCGTGTCACCCTGGACCGCAACCCTCGCAAGGCCGGCCGACTGACGTGGAGCCCCTGATGACCACAGCACGGGACCTGATGCTCGTCGCGATGGACGTGAAGCCCGTGCGCCCCGTCGGGCAGGGCGATCTGTCGCTCGCCCTCGCGGGCGCCGAGGTGATCGATCTCGTGGACGCCGGGGCGGTGGCCCTCGACGGCGATCTCCTTGTGCCCGGCCCGCCGCCCGCGCCGGACGATCGGCTTCTGGCCGATGCCGTGTCGTCGCTCGTCCGGGTGACGCCGTACGAGTCGGTCGAGGACTGGCTGTGGCGCCGCGGGCAGGGCCTGGCCGCGGCCTACGCCGCCCGGCTGGAGGCGGACGGGCTGGTCGGCCGCCCACGCCACCGCAGGCTGCCCTTCCGGTCCGCGGGGACCGAGCCGCTCGACTCACCGGCCCGTCGCCGGGCCACCGAGCGCTGGGAGGCGGAGGAGCCGGTGCTCGCCGTGCTGGCCGCCGCCGTCGGTCTCCGCGAGGAGCCGGCCGACGGCTTCCCCGATCTCCCCGGCGACGCGGTCGGGACGGTCCTGGCGGTGGTCGGTGACGCCGTGACGGAACTGGAGGCCGTACGACAGCGGCGGTCCATCGAGGACGCGGCCTTCGACAACATCTGGCGGGCCCCCTGACGGGCGTACGCCGGCCTCACGGCACGGGGAAATGCCCGGCCTCGCGCCGTTGCAGCTGTCCGGCGAGTTCGGCGGCCGTCGACTTGATGGTCTCCAGACCGGCCCTGCCCCAGGGCCGGGGCGTGAGGTCGGCGACGCACACCGTGCCGAGCACCATGCCGCCGGTGTCGATGAGGGGGGCACCCAGGTAGGAGCGGATGCCGTACTCGTCGACGACCGGGTTGCCCGCGAAGCGCGGGTAGTCGCCCACGTCCTCCAGGACCAGCGCCTTGCGCCGTACGACGACGTGCGGGCAGTAGCCGTAGTCGCGGGGCAGCCGGCGGCCCACCTCGGGCTTGCCGCCGCGGGCGGCCCGGCCACCCTGAGGGGTGTGCAGCCCGGCGAAGAACTGCCGTTCCTCGTCAAGGAAGTTGACCATGGCGTAAGGCGCTCCGGCCACTTCGGCGAGACGGTCCGCGAAGGCGTCCAGGGCGGGCTCCGGCTGTTCGCCGAGACCGAGCCGGCGCAGCCGCCGGGCACGGGCGGGAGCTTCCCTGTCCTCCGGGGTGAGCAGCAGACGTCCGGCCGGGCGCGGCGGGTCGTAACTCATGGCCTGGCTCCGTCGCTGTGGACGTACGTCATATGCGGCTCCGGGGGGTTGGGTGCGGGGATCACATGTGGGCGCCGCGGCTCGGCTGGGGTGCGGCCGGGGCGTGGGCGATGAGGTGTTTGACGAGGGTGAGGAGGGTCTGGACCCCGGAGGCGGAGATACGGGCGTCGCAGCGCACGACGGGGACGTCCGGGGCGAGGTCGATGGCGGCGCGCACCTCCTCGGGGTTGTAGCGGTGGGATCCGTCGAACTCGTTGATGGCGATGATGAAGGCGAGTCCTCGTTCCTCGAAGAAGTCGACGGCCGCGAAGCACTCCTCGAGGCGGCGGGTGTCGGCGAGGATGACCGCGCCGAGGGCGCCCTCGGAGAGTTCGTCCCACATGAACCAGAACCGCTCCTGGCCGGGGGTGCCGAACAGGTAGAGGACGTGGCTCGGGTCGAGGGTGATGCGGCCGAAGTCCATGGCGACGGTCGTCTCGACCTTGTTCTCGATGCCGTCGAGGTTGTCGGTGGCGGCGCTGACCGTGGTGAGCAGTTCCTCCGTGCTGAGCGGCGCGATCTCGCTGACGGCGCCGACGAAGGTCGTCTTGCCGACCCCGAAACCGCCCGCGACCAGGATCTTCAGAGCTGTGGGAAAGGGGTCTGAGCCGCCGCCGTCATAGGCGCCGTGCTCGCCGTGCTCGTCGTACTCAGAGCTGTCGTCGTAGTCCATCGAGCACTGCCTCCAGAAGGGCCCGGTCGGTGGGGATGTGGTGGTACTCGGGGGGCTTGGTGGTCAGCGCCCCGCAGTCGAGGAGGTCCGACAGCAGCACCTTGGTGACCGCCGCCGGGAGCTTCAGATGGGCCGCGATCTCCGCCACCGACACGGGAGCGCGGGTCAGGTGCAGCGCCGTCGCGTGTTCCGGTCCCAGGTAGCCGAGGGGGGTCGCCCCGGTGGCCATCACCTGTGACATCAGATCGAGGGCGACGCTGGGTCTGGTCCGGCCGTTGCTGACCGTGAAAGGGCGCACCAGCCGTCCGGCCGCGTCGTCGAGCCAGGGCCCGTCGCCGGCCGCCGCCACCCTCAAGGCCCCATCACCGACGGTTCGACGGCGTGCTGCCGGGGCGCGGTCATGAGGTACGGCCGGACGCTCTTGACGAGCATCGACATCTCGTACCCGAGCACGGCCGCGTCGGCCTCACGCCCGGCGAGCACCGCGAGACACGCGCCCGATCCGGCGGTGGTGACGAAGAGGAGCGTCGAGTCGAGTTCGACGACGACCTGCCGCACGTCCCCGCCGTCGCCGAACCGCACGCCGGCGCTGCGGCCCAGGGAGTACAGGCCGGAGGCCAGGGCCGCCATGTGGTCGGCGCTGTCGGGGTCGAGGCCGTGGACCGACTTCACGAGGCCGTCGCAGGAGAGCAGCACCGCGCTCATCGTGTGCGGTACGCGCTGCACGAGGCCGCTCATCAGCCAGTCGAGATCGGATACATGGCCGGTCGGCGCATCGCTCGCCATGGTGGATCGACTCCTTGGGGTACGAAGGTCTGCGGGAGCGCCGGGGGTGGGGGTGACAGTGCTCATCCGGCTGGTGCGCTCCCGTCGTGCCGGGCGGTGGATCGGTCGGGACCGGGCAGGTCCAGCCCGTCACGCGCGCCGTACGCCTCGGGCGGCGCGGCGGCGTGCGCGGGGCGCGCCTGCGGTATCGGGGACGGATGCGGCGGTCGTACATCGGCGTCGGCGTCGGTGTCAGCGGGGAGCGGCCCCGGTGGCAGGGGCCGGTTCCCTTCCGACCCCTCGCCCGTGCCGTTGCCCGGGCCCTCGCCCGTGCCGTTGCCGTAGCCGCCGACGGCGCCATGGCCGCCCGGCACCTGGCTCCGGCCCTGGTCGTGGTCCCGACCACGGTCCCGGTCGTCCGACGTCGAGTGGGTGGCAGCCGGGCCGAGCAGGACGTCGAGGGGGGCGGGCGACCGGAACGCGACCGGGTCCACGACGTCCGCCTCCAGGCTCTGCTGGGCCTCGGCCAGGCCGATACCCCGCTGGAAGGCCGCCATCAGTCCGGGGTCGTGGCCGACGGGCTGCTCGGTGTCCGGACGCGGGGCCGGGCCGCCGCGCAGCTGGGGCACGATGTGCTCCTGGGCGCGTCGGCGGGGCAGTTGGGGCTTGCCCATGGTGCCGCGCACCGTGCCGACCCGCGGGGTGGGGGCGATGCCCGCGTTCCCGTCGACGACGGGCCGGTCGCCGCGCCGGATGCCGGGCACGGCCTCGGCCGGATTGGGCCGTGCCGCGCGGGCCCCTCGGACGGGCAGGGGCGCGGGCGCACCCGGCCGCGGCGCGGTCGGCTCGACGGGCCCCGCCGGCCCTGTCGGCCTCGCGGCGAGGTCCGGCCCCAGGGGCGGGGTCGCACTCGCATGGGAAGTGTCCGGGCTTCCCGGGCCGCCCTGGGGGTGTGAGACCGCCAGACGCGTCCCCGAACCGGGCGTGCCCTGTGCCGGGGACGGTGCCGGTGCCGGGGACGGAGCCGGTGCCGGACCCGCGCCGGGGATGTCCCGCCGTTCCGGCAGGCCGGTGGCCGGACTGGGAGGCGTGGCGCCCTCCACCCGAACCGGACTGAACGACCGGCCCGCATCGTCGGCGTTCCGACCGGGGCTGAACGACCGGCCCGCACCGTCCGTGTCCCGACCGGGGGGCGGGGTCGGAGGTCCACCTGTCGTGTGTGCCGGTGGGCGGCCCGCGTTGACGGTGTTCTGCGGGTTGTGCGGCTGTGCGGGGCCGGGCGCCCGGGCGGCGTGGGGCTGCGGGGCGGGTGGCAGGGGCGGGCGTCCCGGGTGGGCGGGGGCGGAGGGCGCGGCGGGCACGAGGGGCAGGCCGGCGCCGTCGGTGTCCGGTCCGCGGGGTTCCGCCCCGAGGACGCCCGGCGCGGAACCCAGCAGTGCCTGCGGCACGACGAGGACGGCCTGGACGCCACCGTAGATGTTGCCCTGGAGTCGGACCCGGATGCCGTGCCGCCGGGCTAGCTGGGACACGACGAACAGCCCGATGCGGCCGTCGGCGAGGAGCCGGCCGACGTTGACCTGGTCGGGATCGGCGAGCAGGGCGTTCATCCTGCTCTGCTCCTCGACGGGCATCCCGAGGCCACGGTCCTCGACCTCGACGGCGAGCCCGGACGTGACGAGGTTGGCGCGCAGCAGCACCTGGGTGTGCGGGGCGGAGAACACCGTGGCGTTCTCGACGAGTTCGGCGAGCAGGTGGATGACGTCGGCGACGGCGTGACCGCGCAGTTCGCCGTCGATGGGCGGGACGAGCTTGACTCGCGAGTACTGCTCCACCTCGGCGATGGCGGAGCGCAGCACCTCGGTCATGGAGACCGGGTTGCTCCACTGCCGCCGGGAGACGGCCCCACCGAGGACGGCGAGGTTCTCGGCGTGGCGGCGGATGCGGGTGGCGAGGTGGTCGACGTGGAAGAGGCCCTTGAGCAGGTCGGGGTCCTCGATCGCGTTCTCGAGCTCGTCGAGGATCGAGATCTCGCGGTGCACCAGGGACTGAAGGCGTCGCGCGAGATTGACGAAGACCTCCAGTTTCTGTTCGCTGCCGGCCTGGCTCGACAGCTGCGCGGCCTGCACGACGGCGCTGACGGCCCCGTCGTGGGCCCGCGCCAGGTCGGCGGCGAGCAACTCGAAGTCGTCCGCGTCTCCGGGCGGCCCGCCGCGCGACGTGCGCTGGGGCGCAGCCTCGCCCCGGCGCAGCGCCTCGATGACGGCACGCAGGTCGGCCTCGCCGCGCGCGCTGCCGCGGCGCAGGGCGGCGAGGCGGTCGCTGACGGAGCGGGCGGCGCGGTCGGCGGCCACGGCGGCGACCACGATGCCGACGCCGGTCACCGCGACGCCGCCGGCGAGGACCGCCCACAGGGTCGCACCGGGCCGGACGCCGGTGGAGCGCACGGTGAACAGGACGACCGCGCAGGCGCTGAGGGCGACCGCGATCGGTGGGAGCACCGCGAGCCTCAGCAACTGGGGCCGTATGTGTGTCTCGGCCGACGCCGGTGCGGGGCGGGCGACCGGCCGCCCGTGCCGCCCGCCCTCGCGGCGGTCTGCGCGTGCGGCTGGTGCGCGGAGGTGAGACATCGGTGTCCTCGTACTGGTCCGTCGAGCCTGGCTGTCGGTCGGGCGAGCCCAAGATTTCGGCCCGGTGTCGCCCGACGGCCACTCACAGTAGTCGGCAACGCATCATGTGCGGTGGGCAGTTGACAAAGTCCCCCGGGGAGCGTCCCGCTCTGGTATGACGCTTCGAACGGCAGACCGATATACCCGCACCGCCCTGGAGACAACACGGAAAGAAGTCGATCAGACCTGGTCAGAAGCAATACGGAAACGACCGTGCGGGTCGGGGAGCTCCGCACTCCCCGACCCGCACGGTCGAACACTCCTGCTCCCGGTCAGCCCGCCGGGATCGCCTCCGGCGCTTCGCCGCCCTCGACGACACCCTTGGCGATGTCACTCTCGGTATCGGCTTTGGCCTTGGCTGCCACCTCGACCAGAGGCCGCCAGCCGGCCGTCGGGGCGAGTGCCGCATCGCGCCACCACGGCTCGGCCGGGAAGATCTCGGCGGTGGGCTCGAAGGGCTCGCCCGGGCGGGGCAGCGCGGCACGCGCCCCGGCCGCCCGCGCGGCGGCCAGCGTGCCCTCACCCGGGTCGGTCCACGCGTGCGTGGCGAGGTTGAAGGTGGCCCAGTGGATGGGCAGCATCACTCCGCCGGGACCGCCCTGGAGATCCAGGTGGGCGCGCATGCCCTCCTCGGGGGTCATGTGGATATCGGGCCAGAAGTCCGAATACGCCCCGATCTGGATCATGGTCGCGTCGAACGGGCCGTGCTCCGCGCCGATCTCCTGGAAGCCGTCGAAGTAGCCGGTGTCGCCGCTGTGGTAGATCCGGTGCTCCTCCCCCGCGACCACCCAGGAAGCCCACAGGGTGTGCTGGGTGTTGCGCAGACCGCGGCCGCAGAAGTGGCGGGCCGGGGTGGCGGTCAGGGTGAGCCCGCCGACCTTCGTCGCCTCGTGCCAGTCCAGCTCGCGCAGCCGGTCGGCGGACACGCCCCAGTGCTCGAGGTGGGCGCCGACACCGAGCGGCACGGCGAACAGCGTGTCCGTGCCTGCCAGTGCCTTGATCGTGGGCAGGTCCAGGTGGTCGTAGTGGTCGTGGGAGATGACGACCACGTCGACCGGGCCCAGCGCGGCCAGCGGCAGCGGCACCGGGTGCAGCCGCTTGGGCCCCGCGAAGGAGAACGGGGAGCAGCGTTCGCCCCAGACGGGGTCGAACAGGACGCGCTGCCCGTCGATCTCCGCGAGCACGCTCGAGTGCCCCATCCAGGTCAGCCGCAGGCCCGACGCCGGCGGCCCGGCGAGGTCGGCGAGGGTGGTGGGGTGCACCGGCACGGTGCCCGAGGGGGCACGGCGGGGGCGCTGGTCCTTGTCGAAGAAGACCTTGGCGAACTCGAGCATCGAGCCCGAGGGGCGGGTACTCGCCAGGCCGCCGGGGTTCTGGAAGACCCCGTCCTTGAAGTGGGGCGATCTGCGGATGCGCGCCAGGCGCTCACCGCTCGGATCCGCGCCGAAGGCCGCGGGCTGTAGAGCGCGGAGCCCGGAGCTCAGGGAACGGAAACCGGACACGGTACCTCCAGGTGGAGTCGCTGAAACATCCATTATGGTCGCCCCCGCCGACAACGCCGGGGTCACTCCGGTCACATCCGGCCGCGAGCCCGCTTTGACACGGCACCGACGCCCTTCCGATACTGACCCACTGTTCAGTATCAGCAGCCGTCCCCCGGCTCCGGTCGTCCCCTGGCTCCAGTCGTCCCCTGGCTCCAGTCGTTGCTCCGCCCGATGCTCCGCCCGTTGCCCCCGCATCATGTCGCCGGTCGAGGAGTCCCGTATGACCGCCCCCTTCCTCTCGCTCACCTGGACCGACCACGTCACCGGACGCCAGGGCCACCTGGTCGTCGACGGCCTCGTGCGCGGCGTGTGCAGCGGCGGTCTGCGGATGCGGGCGGGCTGCACCCTGGAGGAGGTGACCGGCCTCGCCCGCGGCATGAGCCTCAAGGAGGCGCTGCACTACGACCCCGAGGCCCGCTACGTCCCCCTGGGCGGGGCCAAGGGCGGCATCGACTGTGATCCCCGGGACCCGGAGGCGTACGGACTGCTGGTGCGGTATTTGCGGGCGGTGCGGCCGTACGTGGAGAGCTGCTGGACCACGGGCGAGGACCTGGGGCTGACCCAGGACCTGGTGGACCGGGCGGCCGCCGAGGCGGGGCTGGTGTCGACCGTCCAGGCGGTCTATCCGCTGCTGGAGGACGAGCCGGCCGCCCGCGCGCGGCTCGCGGCCGCCTTCACCGTCGAGGTGGACGGCATCGGTCTGGACGAACTGGTCGGCGGTTGCGGGGTCGCCGAGTCCGTACTGACCGCCCTGGACCGGTCCGAGGTCCCGTATGCCGGGACACGGGTCGCCGTCCAGGGGTTCGGCACCATGGGCGGGGCCACGGCACGGTTCCTCACGCGCGCGGGGCTGACGGTCGTGGCCGTCGCCGACGTCAAGGGCACGATCGCCTGCCCGGCAGGTCTCGACGTGGAGGCGCTGCTGGCCGCGCGGGACGCCCACGGCACCGTCGACCGCGGTGCACTGCGTCCCCAGGACCTCGAGCTGCCGGGCGACGCCTGGCTGTCGGTGGAGGCGGAGGTACTGGTCCCGGCCGCCGTGTCGTACGCCATCGGGGTCGAGGAGCAGGAGCGGATCGGCGCCAGGTGGATCGCCGAGGCGGCCAACATGCCCGTCCTGCCGGAGGCGGAGGAGCTGCTGCACGCGCGCGGGGTGAGCGTGCTGCCGGACGTCGTCGTCAACTCCGGGACGAACGCCTGGTGGTGGTGGACGCTCTTCGGCGACATCGGAGCCGACGCGGCGGAGGCCTTCGCGTACACACGCCGTTCGATGCGTGCACTGGTGGAACTGGTGCTGACCCGCGCCGAGGCGGACGGGACGACACCGCGGGCCGCCGCCCACACGATCGCCGCCGGGCGGCTGCCGGTGATCGCGGAACGCTTCGGCCGCCTCCGGCCCGTTGCGTGAGCGTCGCGCCCGGGCCGTGTCCGCAACGCGGCGCCGTCCGCCCGGAGCACCGGGCTCGCGGCGCCATGGGGGTGCCTCCGCGCGAGCGCAGGGAGCGTGCAAGCACAGGGAGCGTGCGAGCGCAGGGCGGAGGGGCGCCCTCTGACCGGATGCGCGCGGGCGGATCCCGACAGCGCGGCTGGGAGTGCCTCCGGGAGCGCGGGCCGGGCGTCGCGAGCCGGGCGGAGTGTGCGGATGGGCCCGAGGGCCCATCCCGCGGCGCTCGCGGTGACGGATTAGGGTGACGCCGTGGCGAGGGTCCGGTTGAGTGTGGCCGAGCGGCGCGAGGAGCTGCTGCGGGCGGCCATCGAGCAGATCGAGGCGCGGGGCGTGGCGGCGGTCAGGATCGCCGACGTGGCCGCGGCCCTCGGTGTGAGCAACGCACTGGTCCTCTACCACTTCTCGACGAAGGAGAAGCTCGTCGCCGACGCGTTCGCCTACGCGGCCGAGGGCGACCTGGCACGGCTGCGCAAGCTCACCGGCCGCCGCGCCACGGCACTGCGCCGGCTGCGGTCGGCGGTGCGCTGGTACGCGCCCACGGGGCAGGCCAAGGGCTGGCGGCTGTGGATCGAGGGCTGGGCGGTCTCGCTGCGTGAGCCCGCGCTGCGGGAGGTCGCGCGGGATCTCGACCGGGAGTGGAAGGCGGCGCTCACCGAGGTGATCGCGGAGGGCGTGGCCGCGGGCGAGTTCTCCTGCCCGGACCCGGCCGGGACGGCCCTGCGCCTGACGGCCCTGCTCGACGGACTCGCCGTACAGCTGACGTCCTACGCGGGCACGGTGTCCCGGACCCGGGCCCAGGAGTGGGTCGACGAGGCGCTGGCCAGGGAACTCGGGCTGGAGTCCGGGACGTTGAGCGCCCCGGAGCACTGAGCGCGGCTGCCGCCGCGCTGCGAGGTCACGGTTGCCCGCCGCGCGACTGCGGAGCACGCCACGTCCGTCACACGGCCGGCCTCCGAGCGGCCGTACGGCGCCCGATCCCGCCCTGCGGCCCACCCGGCAGCGGCCCGGCCCGCCCCCGACGACCGCTCCCGCCGTGACGCGACCCGGGCCGTCGCCGACCTGACTTGTGATCAGGTCCATTGCGCGGTCCAGTCCCGTGGTCCGGTCCGGACCCCGTCCCGGCCCGGACCGTGGCTCCGTCCGGGCTGTGGCCCCGTCCAGACCGTCGCCCCCTCCGGACCGTCGCCCCGTCCGGACCGCGAATCGGCCCGGTCCGAGGTTCGGTCCGGCCCGTGGTCAGGCGGGGCTGGGGCGGGGCTGGCGGGGCTGGGGACGGTCCGGCAGCCCGTGGTCCGGCAGGGCGAGGGCTGGGCTGGGCCGGGGCCCGCCCGGCTCAGTCCAGTTCGTACACCGCCGTCACCGTCGCCGTCGCCCGGATCTCGCCGGGCGCGACCGGTACGCCGCCGAGGCCCGCGCCCGGGGTGTCCGCGCCCGACGCCACCGGGCCCGGGGAGGTGGACGCGTCCTCGCTGAGCGAGACGAGCCGGCCGAGGCGGCGGCCGCTGAGGCGGGCGTACTGCTCGGCCTTGGCGTGGGCGTCGGCGTGCGCGGCCTCGCGTGCGCCGGCCCGCAGCGGGGCGGGGTCGGAGACGTCGAAGGCCACCGAGTTGATCCGCGCGGCGGCACCTGCGGCGTCGGTGACCGCCTGCACGACCGCGCCGACCTTCGCCACCTCGCGCACCTTCACGGAGAAGGACTGCGCGGCCTGGTAGCCCGTCAGACGGGAGGCGCCGTCGGCGTGGTCGTAGACGGCGTTGAGGGAAATGCTCTCGGTGCGGATGTCCCGGTCGGCGACGCCCTGGGCGCGGACGGCGGCCAGCAGCGCGGCGGCCGCCTTGTTCTGCGTGTCCAGCGCGGACTGCGAGGTCGCGGCGGAGGCCTCGACACCGGCGCCGACGACCGCCAGGTCGGGCGGCGCGCTCGCACTGCCCTCGCCGGTCACCGTGACGGTGGCGGGGCTGTCCGGTGCGAGCGGACGGGCCGTCAGGGCGGGACGCGCGGGCAGCGCGGCCGCCGTGGGCGCGGTGAGTGCCGGGGCGCCCAGGGCGAGCAGGGAAACGACAGCCGCGGCGACGGGCGTACGGGGAAAGGGCATACGGGACCGGTCCTTGGAGGTGCGGGCGGGGGCCAGGTGCGGGCGGGGTCAGGTCTGGGTGCGGTCATCCCAGCACCCGTGTCCGGCCCCGCCCGGGCACCACTCCCGTGCGATCACCTCACTGGTGGAGCGGCCGGCCGTACGCCTTCCACGGCCGGCCGCTCCCGCACGTGGTCGGCGGCTCAGGCCACGGCCGCGATCCGCGTCCTGATGTCGTCCGGCGACAACGTGCCCTTGGCGGTCACGTGGTCGCCGGAGGACTCCCCGCGCAGCCGGCGTCCGATCCAGGGCACCAGGTACTCGCGTGCCCAGTGGACGTCGTCGCGCCGCACCTCCAGCGTGCCGCGCGGCGGGAGCAGCGGCCAGGGCTGCTCCGGGTCGGCCGGTATCTCGAGGCCGAGGACCTGTCCGGCGCGCAGCGCCACGCGCGTGTGCCCCTCCGGGGAGAGGTGCAGCCGGTCGCCGTCCCAGGCCCTGCGGTCCTGCACGGACTTCAGGGACCACAGGTCGAGCACCGGGCAGCCGTACCGGTCGGCGACGGCGCGGACATGTCCGTTGTAAGTGGCGATCTTGCCGCGCAGATGCTTGAGCACGGGGATGCCACGGGTGTCGAAGCCGGTCGTCACCATGACGGTGCCGGCTACGGCGGTCAGGGCCGAGATCGCGCGCTCGAAACGCTCGGCGACCTCGTCCGGGTCGGTTCCGGGACGAAGGATGTCGTTGCCGCCCGCACAGAAGGAGACCAGGTCCGGGGCGAGTTCCACCGCCCTGACGAGCTGGTCCTCCATGATCTGGTCGAGCAGCTTTCCGCGGACCGCGAGGTTGGTGTAGTTGAAGTCGCCCTCGGGCCGCCGGTCCGCGAGGAGTATCGCGAACCGGTCCGCCCAGCCGACCAACGCCCCGTCGGGGCCTGGGTCGCCGACGCCCTCGGTGAAGCTGTCCCCCACCGCCACGTACGACCCGATCACTGATCTGATGTCACTCTTCGAATCGTCTGCCACAGCAGTTCATCATTCACCCTCGAATGTGACCTACGCGATCGTAGGAAGGGGTTGACGAACGGTGAGATATGACACCCTTAAAGAATTTGCCAATCAGGGAATAAGGGACCACGCCCGGAAGTCGTTGATCCGGAAATGGCTCCAGGTGGTGCGGAAGGCGAAGTGTCCGCCCGTGTAGGGCGCCGGGTCGGTGTAGTCGAAGACGAGCCGGCCGTTGTTCCACCAGCGGACGGCCGAGCCGTCGGAGACGATCCTGACGTGGTTCGGCTCGTTCGCGACGAGCAGCGGCTCGGTGTAGTCGTAGATCAGCGGGCGCACCCCCGCCTCGCCGACGTAGCGGCGCAGCCGGGTGGTGGTGTTGGTGTTGGCGCCGTAGCCGACGTAGTACGTCTTGAGGAGGTCGTACTCGGCGAGGGCGCCGCCGCGCGGGGTGGCGAAGAGATTGTCCGGGGAGCGGACGTCGACCGCGTTCCAGAAGTTGTTGAGGTCGGAGACGCGGTCGTTGACCCCGCCCGCGGAGACGGGCGTGGCGACGTACTCGAGGACGTACGGTCCTCGGAGCGGCCGCTTGAACCAGATCGTCGCCCCGGCGGGCACGTCGACCTCCAGGGTGCCGCGGGAGGCGGTGACCGTTCCGCCCTTCTCCAGTTCGACGGCCCACTGGCCCAGGCCGTGGCGGAAGTCGTCGTGGGCGAGCGGGCGGTGGTGGCGGGGCCGGGCGCTCGCGGTGGTCGCGGGGGCGAGGGCGGCCAGGGCGGCGCCTGCGGCGAGGGCTCCGAATGCCCTGCGGGTGGTCGTCATGTCGGTCGGCTCCTTCAGTGCGCGGAGGTGGTCAGGGACGGCCTGGGGATACGGCGGGTCTCGGTGCCGAGGTAGTAGTCGGTGTACGTGGACTGGAGGTAGCCACGTACGGTCCAGCCGAGGCGGTAGGCGGGGTTCTGGGCGAGGGTGTAGATGCGGGTGCCGGTCGGCGCGGTGGTGGTGTAGAGGCGCAGGGCGGTGTGGTCGGCGGTCTCGGCGAGGATCTCCTCGCGCCAGTCGCCGATGAGGTCGCCGTAGAACGGGGTGGCGTTGCGGGCCCCGGAGACGACGCCGGCCGGGTCGAAGACCGTCGTACTGGTCTCGGTCGCCGGGTCCCACTTCTCGACGCGGGTGAGGTCGAGCAGTTCCGACGCCTTGTCACCGTCCCACCAGATACGGAAGTTGACGCTGGGGGTGGTGGTGGAGACCTTGCCGTCCTGGACGTTGAAGACGCCCGCGCCGGGCCGGGTCACGTCGGCGGTGGAGGTCCAGTACTCGTAGCCGCGGTGGTTCGGGTCGATGTCCGCGGCGTTCCCGCGGCCGGTGTCGAGGTCCGCGTCGCTGACAGGGCTCGCCGGGTGCGAGCCGGTCACCAGCCGCTCGCCGGTGTCGGCGTCGTAGTAGTACCAGGGGAACGCGGAGACGATGCCCAGCTCGGACTGCTGGATGGCGAAGCCCTCCAGGCCGGGCCGGTCGGGATCCAGGTCGGCGATGTCGAAGCGGTCGCCGTGGATGGCCCGGTCGACGACGTAGCGCAGCGTGCCGTCGCTGTTCACGACGTAGTTGCCGTCGGCGATCTCGTCCCTGCCGTCCCCGTCGACGTCGACGGTGCGGATCTGGTGGAAGCTGGTAGCGCCGGTCGCCGGGTCCACGACGTACTTCCAACGGCGGTTGAGTTCCGTGCCGTTGAAGTCCCAGGTCTGGAACAGGACCCGGAACGAACCGCGCTTGGCCCCGACGCGGGTGACCAGCTTGGTCACCAGGCTCGGGTGTCGACCGTCCAGGTAGGCGATGCCGAAGTGGCCGCCGGAGGGGCCGTCGGCCACGAAGTCGTCGGGGACGGGCTGCCGGGTCCGCTCGGTCCCCGTGGGTCCGTCGATCACCGACACGAACTGGTTCGCCGGCGAGGCGGCGGTGACCTGCGAGCCGTCGGCGAAGGTGGTCCCGGCGGCGGTGTGCGCCAGCACCTCGGCCTTCCCGTCGCCGTCGAGGTCGTAGACGGTGACGTTGTCGTCGTTGCGGTACCCGCCGATCGCCGTGGAACCGCTGATCGCGGCGGGCGCCGGGTCGTTGGCGCCGTTGCCGCCGACCTGGGTGTAGGAGCCGGGGCCGAGGTCGACCCGCCACAGCCGCTCACCGGTGAGCGTGTACGCCTCCAGCAGGTCGGGCTTGTCGCGGGTCCCGGACAGCCTGCTGACGACGAGTTCGTAGCGCCCGTCGCCGTCGAGGTCACCCGGCCAGGCATGCTGGACGGTGTAACCGTCGGCGGAGGACAGGGGGATCTCCGCGTAGCCGCCGGCGAGGTCCAGCGCGGGTGAACTCGCCCGCGACTCGTGCCCGCCCACGACCGGGCGCACGGTGTACGTCCCCGTGCCCCGGGAGTTGTCCTGATAGGTCGTCGACTTCCGGACCGGCTCTCGGTTCAGCCGGCGGCCGTTCTTGTACACGTTGAAGGCGATGGCGTCGCCGTACCGGGCGTATTCCGTGCCCAGCAGCCGCCAGCTGAGGAAGGTGCCCTGACCCGACGGCACGGCGACCAGTCCGCGGTCGAGGTTCTCGACGATCCGGCGCGGGGTCTCGGTGGCGTGCCCGTCGGGCGCGGAGACGAGTCCGGCCAGCAGGGCCGTGACGGTGACGGCGGCCGCGGCAGCGGCACCCTTGATGACGATGCGTCGGTCGACGCCGGACACAGGACCTCCGAAGGAGCGATGGAAAGCGCTTGCTCACTGACGGAGATCACTGTGTCCCCACTCTGTCCCACCTGTCGATGGAACAAGAAGTGCTGCCACAAGAACGCAATGGAACGATCATGAACGCGCAAACTCCCACACCGGCCCTGCCCGGACACGCCGAAGGCCGGACCCGGGGATCTTCCGATCGGGGTCCGGCCTTCGGCCGCGTGTCAGGCGGGAGGTCGTCGGAGGGGATCAGCCGACGGAGACACCGTGCGCACGGAGGTACGCCAGCGGGTCCACGTCGGAGCCGTAGTCCGGCGTGGTGCGGATCTCGAAGTGCAGGTGCGGGCCGGTCACGTTGCCGGTCGCACCGGAGAGGCCGACCAGCTGGCCCGCGGCCACGGTCTGCCCGGCCGAGACGGAGAGCTGGGACAGGTGGGCGTACTGGGCGTAGTAGCCGTCGGCGAGCTTGATGACGACCTGGTTGCCGTACGCGCCGCCCCAGCCCGCGGAGACGACGGTGCCCGCGCCGACGGCCTTGAGGGACGTGCCGGTCGGGACCACGAAGTCGGTACCGGTGTGGTAGCCGCTCGACCACATGCTGCCTGCCGTGTGGTAGGCCGTGCCGACGGTGGCACCCGCCACCGGCAGGACGTAGCCGCTCGACGTGCCGGTGCTGCTCTCGGCGACCTGGGTCGCCGCCTTCGAGGAGGACGAACCGGACGACGAGGCGGAAGAGGACGAGGACGATGCCCTGCTGCCGGACGCCTTCGACGAGGAGAACGACGACTTCGACGACGACCCGGACGACGAACCGGTGCTGCCGGTCGCGGCCTTCTTGCCGATCGAGAGCTTCAGGCCGGGGTGGATCAGCGACGGGTCGCTGCCGACGGCCTGACGGTTGTCCTGGTACAGCCGCTGCCAGCCACCGCTGACGTTCTGCTCGTCGGCGATCCTCGAGAGATAGTCGCCGGACCGCACGGTGTAGGTCCTGGCGCTCGTCGCGGTGGCGGCCTTCTGCGCCACCGGAACGGACTGCGCGGCCTGTTCCGGGACGGACTGGGAAGCCGACTGGGCGACGGACTGCGTGGGGGCCGCGTGAGCGCCGGTGGCCCCCATGAGCGGAAGGGCGAGCGCGGCGCCGCCGGTTCCGGCGACGGCGATGGAGCGGGTGAAGCGCTGGGGCTTCGGACGGCGGTGCTTACCCTTCGCGGGCATGGCGAATTCCTCTCCGGCGCCTGCGAGGTGAGCTGTCGGGTGCGGACTGGAGATGCCCGGCCGCGCCGAGGCGCGGCTTTACCCCAAAGCCTGTTCCGGAGGCCGGAACAGGCGGTTCTGCCTGTGGGTCCCCCGCTCCTGCCATGCACGGATGAGTGTGCGGGCTCCGGGCGGTGGCAGGATTCGGCGTCCGTCCGGATTGGTGTGGAACGTAAGCGACCAGGACGCACAGGGACAAGCAGAGGTTGTACTGTCGACTCCTTTCTCTTGATCCGCTGTGAGAATCCCCGGTCACACTCCGTGAATCAACGGGCCCGCTTATCCACAAGCACCCTGAAAAGCAGGCGAATTACGTGAACATGACCAGCGACGGACGGTCACGACTATGACGCTGATCACGTGACGGCTCTCCAGGTCGCCTTATTCCAGAGCGAGTTGGAACGAAGGCGCCAATTCGGACAGAAGCCTCAGATGCGACGCAGCCGGATAACCGTCGCATCGAGGTCGCCCCGCAGTCCGGTACGCAGCCCGTGGTGCAGCAGCACGGCACCCCGGTGAACTTCGCCTGTTTCGCGGCATTCGTACGATGCTGCCGGGTCGAGTCCGCGCAGCCGCAACGCCGGAACGGGCTCGCCGAACCGCTGCGCCTGGAGCCAGGCGAGGACGACGGTCTCGTCACCGCGCACGTACTGGACGGCACTCGGACCGCCCGTCGGGGGCCGCAGCCGGTAGAGGTCGCCCTGCTGCACGAGAGGCCGGATCTCCTTGTAGAGGTCCACCCACCGGCGCGCCTCCGCAAGCTCGTCCTCGCTCCACTCGGAGAGGTCCCCGCCGACGCCGAGGACGCCGGCCATGGCGCTGACGAAGCGGAAGCGCAGCGAGCTGACCCGGCCGTTGAGCTGGGTGTTCGGGCTGTCGGTGACCCAGGCCGCCATCACCCGGGCGGGATGGATCTGGCTGAAGCCGTGCTGGATGTCGAGCCGGTCGAGCGGGTCGGTGTTGTCGGAGGTCCACACCTGGTCGGTACGGCTCATGATCCCGAGGTCGATGCGCCCGCCGCCGCCCGAGCAGGACTCGAAGGCGACCCCGGGGTGGGCCGCCCGCAGCCGGTCCAGGAGGGCGTACAGGGCGCGCACATGGTCGACCCAGAGGCGCTGCGGGTAGGGGTCGTCCGGCCAGCCGGCGTCGGTGAAGCAGCGGTTGAAGTCCCACTTCACATAGTCGACGGGCGCGCTGGACAGCAGCCCGTGGAGCTGTTCCCAGAGGTACTCCTGGACGTCCTCGCGCGCGAGGTTGAGCATGAGCTGATTGCGGAACTCCGTCCGCTTTCGTCCGGATTGGAACTGCACCCAGTCGGGGTGGGCCCGGTACAGCTCGCTGTCCGGGTTGACCATCTCGGGCTCAACCCAGATGCCGAACTGCATGCCGAGCGCGTGGACGTGGTCGGCCAGGGGCTTCAGCCCGCCCGGGAACCGGTCCGGGTTCGGCCGCCAGTCGCCGAGCCCGGCGTGGTCGCCGGTGCGCGCCCCGAACCAGCCGTCGTCGACGACGAAGAGCTCCACGCCGATCGCGGCGGCCCGTCGGGCGAGCGTGCGCTGCTGCTCCTCGGAGATGTCGAAGTAGGTGGCCTCCCAGGAGTTGAACAGCACCGGCCGGTCCTGTCCGGCGTCCGGCACGACGTACGCGCGCTGGTAGGCGTGCCAGGTGCGGCTCGCGCCGCCGAAACCGGCGTCGCTCCACAGGCCGGCGAAGACGGGCGTGGTGAAGGACTCCCCCGCGGCCAGCCGCAGCAGACCCGAGTCGTCGTACCCGGCGCCCCCGCTGATCTGCACGCGCGCGTCCGGGAGTTGCGCGACGGCGATCCGCCAGGAACCCGACCAGCCGAGGGCGCAGCCGTAGACCTCGCCGCGCTCCTCGGTCGCGTCGGTGTCCAGGGCGACCCAGGGCAGGTGCTGGTGCCCGGTGTGGCCGCGGCGGCTGCCGATGACCTTCTCGCCGTAGGTGAGGGGGGAGCGCGTGAGCCGGGACTCCGCGGCCCAGCGGCCGTGCAACTGGGACAGTCGCCAGTCGTCGCGCTCGGGCAGGGTCCAGGTGGCGGAGTCGGCGCGCAGCAGCTCCAGCGGCCGCTCCCCGTCGTTGCGCAGGGTCGTCCAACGCTCTACGACATCGCCCCGCATCCGGTAGTGCAGGGTGACGGTCAGCCCGGCGTCCCGGAACCGCAGCCGCAGCTCGTCACCGTCGGCCTCGAAGTCCTCGTAGGACCACTCGGTGCCGCGCCGCTCGTCGGTGCGCACGGACAGGGCGGGACGGACGAAGCGGGGGCCGCCCTCGACCGGGTACTCCTCGCGGCCGTCGAGCGGGGACTCGAAGGACGCTCCCCGCTCGGACGGCGGGAGGGCGGCGAGCGCCTCGGCGTCCGCGAGCTCGATGCCCGGGCCCCAGTGCAGGTGGACCAGCTCGTCGGCCTCGGTGAGGTGGAGGGCGTAGCCGCTCGTCGGCCCGGAAAGGAGCCAGGTACGGCCGTTGTCGGCGATCTCGGGCATCAAACCCCCACTAATTCGAACAGGTGCCATCAAGCCCCAACATCATCGAATGCCGTCGGCCCGCCGGGCAACTTCCGTCGGACAACTCTTCACCTGGGCAGACGTCCGGAGCACCGGCCTGTGGACAACTCGTTGCCCAGGGAATCCATGTCGTATCGTCGGGGAGGTGTCCCGTCGGCCACCACGAGCCGCGCCGACGGAGACCCGACAGGGAGGGAGCTTCCGTGACGCAGCAGGTCCCGTCGACCGAGCCAGAGCTGGCCGGCGTACGCAACTTCCGGGACGTGGGCGGTCTGCCGACCGTCGACGGCAGACGGGTGCGTCAGGGCGTGCTGTTCCGCAGCGGTCATCTCGCGCACGCGACCGACGAGGACGCCGCGTTCCTCTCCGGCCTGGGGCTGCACACGATCTTCGACTTCCGCAACGCGGCGGACCAGAGGCTCGAGGGCCCGGACGTCGAACTGCCGGGCGTGCGCAATGTGAACCTGCCCCTGTCGGATCCGGCGGACGGCGCCGAGTTCTGGAAGATGGTGCGGGACGGCGAGATCGACCAGCTGCGCGGGATCCTCGGCGACGGCAGGGCGGCCGGCCGGATGATCGCCTCCTACCGCTCGATCATCAAGGGGCGTACGGCCGAGCACGCGCGGGTGCTGCACTCGCTCGCCGAGGACAGCGTCCCGGCGCTGATGCACTGCGCGGCGGGCAAGGACCGCGCGGGCCTGTCCATCGCGGTGACACTGCTGGCCGTGGGCGTGGAGCGCGAGGCGATCCTCGCCGACTACCTGGAGTCCAACGCCAAGCACCGCCGCTACCGGGTGCGTCGCAGCGCGACCTCCACCGCCGCCTACTCCCCCGAGGTCATGGAACTGCTCGGCCCCCTCTTCGACGCGCGCGCGGAGTACTTCGCCGCTGCCGTCGAGACCATCGAGGAGACCTGGGGCGGCGTCGACGCCTACCTGGAGCAGGGCCTCGGGCTCACCCCCGAGACCCGCGAGCGGCTGCGCGACCAGCTGCTCGACTGAACCCGGGGCCGTGGCCGCTCCCGGGCGCTACTGGTTGGCGCCCACCGAGAACAGCAGCCAGAGGAACCCGGCGAAGAGGTGCCCCACGGCGATGTAGATGATCAGCCGGATCCACAGGGTCCGGGGGAACTTCTCCTCGATGTCGCTCACGGCGTCTCTCCGGTGTCCGAAGGGGTCGGGCCCAGGCACAGCGTGGCCGTGGGACTCTGCAGCAGGGTGTGGACGAAGAGGAGCTCGACCCCGTCGTCGTCCCGGGCGGCGATGCGGTGCGGGGTCAGCGAGTCGAAGTGCGCGCTGTCACCGGGTTCGAGCACGTCCGTGGTGTCGCCGAGCCGCAGCCGCAGCCGCCCCCGCAGGACGTGCAGCCACTCCTCCCCGGGGTGCACGCGCACGACGTCTCCCTGTGAGCCGTACGGCACATGGACACGCAGGGCCTGCATCCCGCGCCCGGGGGCGCCCGCCGGCCAGTACGTCCAGCCGCCCGCGTGGGTCGGCTCCATGTCGGCGGCGCGGACGACGGCGTCCCGGTCGGGGGCCGTCTCGCCGAGCAGTTCCGAGACGGTCGTACCGTAGATACGGGCGAGTGCGAGCAGCATCGGCAGCGAGGGCTGGCGCTGCCCGGTCTCGAGGCGGGAGAGATGGGCGGGCGACAGCCCGGCGGCACGGGCCGCGACCTCCAGGGTGAGGGCGGCCCGGCGGCGCAGGGCGCGCAGCTGGGGGGCGACGGCGGGAAGGGCCTCGGCTTGTTCCGTCGAGGCCGCTGACTCGGGCGGGCTCATGCATCCATTTCACGCCCGAATTGCCTCTGCGGCAAATTTGTTGCCTCAGAGGCAAAGTCCGGTGGAAGCGCGGGCCCGCACCCGCGGTCCCGAGCCGCTCAGCGGTTGGCCACCGCCTGCTTCACCAGCGTCTTGCCGAAGTCCCACATCAGCCCACCGCCGCTGTGCGCGTCGTCCATGACCGCGGTGAAGGCGTCCACGAACCGGTCCACCTCCGGCTCCCCGATGATCAGCGGCGGGATCAGCTTGATCACCTCCAGACGGTCACCGGAGACCTGGGTCAGGATCCGGTGCCGCTGCAACAACGGCACGACCACCATCTGCGCGAACAGCCCCTTGCGTGCCGTCTGGAGCATGGTCCAGCGGCTGCGCAGCTTCAGCGACCTCGGCTTCCCGAACTCGATGCCGATCATCAGACCCCGGCCGCGGACGTCGGCCAGCAGCTCGTACTTGTCGACCAGCGCCGCCAGCCGGGACCTGAGCAGGTCGCCGGTGGCCCGCGCGTTGGCCACCACCTGCTCGTTCTCCAGCACGGAGAGCACCGCGAGCCCGGCCGCCATGGCCTGCGCGTTGGACCCGAAGCTCGCCGAGTGCACGAGCACCCGGTCCATCGACGAGTAGACCTTCTTGAAGATCCAGTCCCTGCCGAGCGTGGCGCCGACCGGGACATATCCCCCGGACAGCGCCTTGGCCACGCACACCAGGTCCGGCTCGACGCCCTCCTCGTGCTGGTAGGCGTAGAAGTCACCGGTCCGGCCGAGCCCCGTCTGCACCTCGTCCGCGATCAGCAGCGCCTTGTGCCGGTGCAGCAGCTCCTGGGCGGCGCGCAGATAGCCGGGCGGCGACTCGTGCACCCCCTTGCCCTGGATCGGCTCGACGATCAGGGCGGCGACGTCGCCCTTCCTCAGCTCACCGGCCAGCGCGTCGAGATCGCCGAGCGGGACGGCCGTGTCGGGCAGCAGGGGCGCGAACCCGTCCCGGAACCCCGACTCGCCGTTCACGGACAGCGAGCCCGTGGTGAGGCCGTGGAAGGCGTGGTCGCAGTACAGGACCCTCGGCCTGCCGGTGGCGTAGCGGGCGAACTTCAGCGCCGTCTCCACCGCTTCGGTGCCGCTGTTGCCGAAGAACACCCGGTCCAGGTGCGGGCTGTGGGCGAGCAGCCTCTCGGCCAGCAGTCCGGGCAGCGGCTGGCAGTCGAAGCGCGTCAGGTCGGCGAGCCGGGCGTCGAGGACGTCGTGCAGCG
This sequence comes from Streptomyces sp. NPDC060000, assembly GCF_042737375.1. Taxonomy (NCBI): domain Bacteria; kingdom Bacillati; phylum Actinomycetota; class Actinomycetes; order Kitasatosporales; family Streptomycetaceae; genus Streptomyces; species Streptomyces sp. NPDC060000. The sequence continues at coordinate 2,358 of NZ_JBHWUU010000059.1, read as the reverse complement.
CCTTGCGGACGACGGGATGGTGCCGGCCCAGCCCCATCACCCCGAACCCGGCGAGCATGTCCAGGTAGTCGTTCCCGTCCGCGTCCCAGAAGTACGCGCCCTCGCCGCGCTCGTAGACCCTGTCGAAGCCGATCGTGTGCAGCATGCGCGGCAGCTGGTGGTTGAGGTATCTGCCGTGCAGCTCGTAGCGTTCCGCTCCGCGCTCGGCCAGGAGGGCGCCGAGGTCGAACTCCGTGGTCATTCAGCTTTCTCCTTGACTGGGCCGGCCGCCGGAGCGTCGACGGACCTGACGTCCCTGACGGCCAGGCTCGCGCTGATCCGGCCGGCCACCTCGACGGGCGTGAGGCCGATGTCGGCGAGCAGCTCGCCGCGCTTGGCGTGGGCGAGGAACTGCTCCGGGATCCCGAACCGCCTTACGGGGACGTCGACTTCGGCGTCGCCCAGGGCCAGCGCCACCGCCGATCCGACGCCTGCGGCACGGCTGTTGTCCTCGACGACGGCCACCAGCCGGTGCTCCGCGGCGAGGCCGGGCAGGGCCGGGTCGACGGGTTTGACCCAGCGGGGGTCGACGACCGTGCAGGCGACGCCTCTCGCCTCCAGCAGCTCGGCGGCCTGGAGACAGACCGGCGCCATGACACCGACGGCCACCAGGAGCACCTGCGCATGCTCGCTGCGGTGCAGCACGTCCATGCCGCCCACCCGGCCCACGGCCGGAAGCTCCGGTCCGACCGACTCCTTCGGGAAGCGGACCAGCGTCGGCGCGTCGTCCACCGCGACCGCCTCCCGCAGCTGCGCGCGCAGCTGTTCCGCGTCGCGCGGGGCCGCGATGCGCAGACCGGGGACGACCTGGAGCACGGACATGTCCCACATCCCGTTGTGGGACGCCCCGTCGACGCCGGTGACCCCGGCACGGTCCAGCACGAAGGTGACGCCGCAACGGTGCAGGGCCACATCCATCAGCAGCTGGTCGAAGGCCCGGTTGAGGAACGTGGCGTAGACGGCGACGACGGGGTGCAGGCCACCCGTCGCCAGGCCGGCCGCGCTCACGGCCGCGTGCTGCTCGGCTATGCCGACGTCCCACACCCGGTCCGGGAAGCGGGCCGCGAACTTGCCCAGACCCACCGGGTGCAGCATCGCCGCGGTGATCGCCACGACGTCGTCGCGCTCCTCGCCGATCGCGACGATCTCGTCCCCGAACACGGACGTCCAGGACGGCCCGCCGGCGGGCGTGAGCGGCACGCAGGTGAGCGGGTCCATCGCGCCGACGGTGTGGAAGTGGTCCTCCTCGTGCGCCAGCGCGGGCTCGTAGCCCCGGCCCTTCTCGGTCAGGCAGTGCACCAGCACCGGCCCGTGGAAGCGCTTGGCCCGCCGCAGCGCGGACTCGACGGCCTTGAGGTCGTGACCGTCGATGGGGCCGACGTACTTCAGGCCGAGGTCCTCGAACATGCCCTGCGGCGCGAACGCGTCCTTGAAGCCCTTCTTCGCGCCGTGCAGCGACTCGTAGACCGTGTGCCCGACGACCGGGGTGCGCAGCAGTACGTCCTTCCCCCAGGCCAGTACCTTCTCGTAGCCGTCGGTCGTGCGCAGCGTCGCCAGGTGGTTGGCGAGTCCGCCGATGGTCGGCGCGTACGAACGCTCGTTGTCGTTGACGACGATGATCAGCGGACGGTCCTTGGCCGCCGCGATGTTGTTCAGCGCCTCCCAGGCCATGCCGCCGGTGAGCGCGCCGTCGCCGATGACCGCGACCACGTGGCCCTTCTCGCCCTGCACCTGGCGGGCCTTGGCGAGGCCGTCGGCCCAGCCGAGCGCGGTGGAGGCGTGGCTGTTCTCGATGACGTCGTGCTCGGACTCCTCGCGGGAGGGATAGCCGGACAGGCCGCCCTTGCCGCGCAGCTTGGAGAAGTCCTGACGACCGGTCAGAAGCTTGTGCACATAGCTCTGGTGACCGGTGTCCCACAGGATGCGGTCGACCGGCGACTCGAAGACCCGGTGGAGCGCGACGGTCAGTTCGACCACACCGAGGTTGGGCCCCAGGTGTCCGCCGGTCCTGGCGACCGCGTGCACCAGGAACTCCCTGATCTCTTCGGACAGTTCACCCAGTTCCGCCTCGGACAGCGCCTTCAGGTCGCGTGGTTGCCGGATGTTCTCCAGGATCGTCACGTCGGGCCCCCTCTCGGTCCGTGCCTTGCCTCAACTCACCGTCACTGCCGGTTTCCCCGTGCTGTCGGGGGCGCCCGGGGCGGCCCCGTCCTGCTCCATCTGCTCGGCCAGCTTCATGGCCTCCTCGATGAGGGTCTCCACGATCTTCGACTCGGGGACGGTCTTGATGACCTCGCCCTTCACGAAGATCTGGCCCTT
>NZ_JBHWUU010000058.1:0-65335 GCF_042737375.1 Streptomyces sp. NPDC060000 | reverse complement strand
CCACCCCCCGCACTCGGGGGTCTCGGCCGCGCACGGGGGCGGGCCCCCCCCCGTGTTGCCGGGGCGCGGGTTATTCCTCACCGCGCCCCCCGCGCCCCGTCGGTGGCAGTCAGCGAGAAAGCCAGGCGCGAGCAGCTGATAGAGAAAGACAGGTAGGCGGTGTCGAGCGGAATCGACTCAGCGGACATGGACGAAATCCAGCAGTCCGACTCCGGTCCGGCCACGCGGGAATGTTCTGACGCAATGGCCGCGACTCCCGCGCTGCCGAGAGGTGGCCGTGTACTGAAAGCAGGCCTGTGCACCGCCGTGGCTTTGTGCCTGGCGGCGAGTTTCGTCCACGTGATTTTGGTGTTCCTCCACGTGGCGCCGGCCAACACCGTCTCCAAGAGATACAGCCCGCTGATCAATGCATGGGTGTACCCCTTCTTCGAACAGAATTGGCGGCTTTTCGCCCCGGACCCTGAATCCGTCAACCGGCAGATTCTGGCGAGAACCGCACACACCGGATCCAGCGGATCGGTTCGGGTGAGTCCCTGGTTCGACCTGACCGCCGTGGACCGTTCCGCAGTCGTGCATGATCCGTTCCCGAGCCACACGGCACAGAACATGTTGCGCCGTGCCTGGGCCGGCTACGTCGACTCGCACGGAGGAGACGACAAGGCCCGCACGGAACGCGCCCTGATGATGCAGAAGTACCTGAGCAACATCGCCGCGGACCGCGCCGCGGCCCGCCAGGACGGCACCTTCGACTTCATCCAGCTCCGCGTCGTCACACTGCCCATCCCCGTGCCCGGCCCCGCCGTCGGCAATCGCCCGCCGACGCCGGTCGAGAACCGGCTCCTGCCCTGGTGGAAGGTGACCCGCCATGGAAAATGAGGCGCAGAGGACCGCGTCCGCCGGCGTCGGCCGGCGGCTCGCCGACCGGATCACCGCCGTCTGGGATCTCCTGACCGGCCGCCCGGTGTCCCTGTACGGGGTGTCGGTGCTGCGCATCGGCTACGGACTGCTCTACCTGATCTTTCTGCTGCGCGAGTTCCCGCACCGTGACGAGATCTGGGGTCCGGGTTCCGCGTGGACGCCCGCCCTGGCACAACAGCTTTTCGAACAGACGGGCTGGTTCAGCGTTCTGGTCCTGTCCGACAGCCGCGCCTACTTCGAGCTCTGCTATGTGCTGGCACTGGTCACGGCCGCGCTGTTCCTGCTGGGCTGGCGTACCCGTGTCCTGTCGGTCCTCTTCGCGGTCGTCGTGACCTCGTTCCACAGCCGGGCGATCTTCATGACGGACGGGGGCGACAACCTGGTCCTGCTGATGTCCCTCTACCTCGTCCTCACCGCGTGCGGCCGGCGCTGGTCCCTGGACGCGCGCAGAGACCGGCTGAAGTCGGTCCGGGCGGGCGACGTACCGGAACCGACGAGGAGCCCCTTCTCGCATCAACTCCGCGATGCCCGAACCACTTTGATCACTGTGGTGCACAACTGCGGCATGTTCGTCATCGCGGTACAGGTCTGCTTCCTCTACGGATCAGCGGGCCTGTACAAGGTCCAGGGAGCTTCCTGGGGCGGCGGCACGGCGCTGCACTACGTCCTGAACCTCGAGCTCTTCCGGCCCTGGCCCGCCTTCTCCCACTTCGTGGACGAGCACACGCTCGTGGTCGCCGTTGCCGGCTACATGACCGTGCTCCTGCAGGTGGCATTCCCGTTCGTGCTCTTCGGCAGGCTCAAGTACCCCGTCCTCGCCATGCTGCTGGGCATGCACATCGGCATCGCCGTGCTCATGGGGCTGCCTCTCTTCTCCGGCGCGATGATCGTCGCGGACGCCGTGTTCCTTCCTGACCGCTTCTACACCTTCCTTCCCCATCTCTGCCGACGCGCGGCGCAGCGGACGGACAGCAGCCGGCCGGTACCCGAACGAGCAACAGACCCCGGGACCGTACCGGTGCAAGGCGGGCCCGGCGGCGCACCCCGCTCGAAGCACCGGGTCATGCTCCCGGCAGGGCGGAAAGGCACCATGCCCACCCCCGGGCCCGCGTCCCACCAGGTACCCCCTGACAACGGCCGACGCACGGGGGCGGATCCGCGCCGATGATCGCGTCGGAGCCGGGAGTTGGGCCTTCCGCCAGGAATGGGGCGGTCACCATGGATCGAGTCGGATGAGTTGCGGGATCGCCCGGGCCCCTGCTGCCGCAGCGTGAAAGGCGCTTCCCGCTTCCGGTATCCGGATCGCAAGTCGCTGCCGGATCGGGACGTTCCGTGCGGGACTCCGGACATCGACCTCGACAACCTGGTGATCCGCGTCCGCGTCGCCGAACCGGAGTACCCCGCGCACCACAACGAGAGGCCCACGGGCTAGTGCCGTGCCGGGCGTCGCGAGCCGGTGAACGTTTCCGGTCACGGCAATAGGGTGCCGCAATGAGGTTACGCGGAGTGTTCATCGCATTTTTCCTGGTCCCGCTGGCGTGGGGGGTGATCACCCTGCTGAGGGCCGGGGCGGCCCACGGCGTCCCGGACTGCCCGGGACTCCAGCTGGGCGAGGACGGCGAGGACCACCCCGGCCCCATGCGGCAGGGCTATACCTGCGCGCTCGACTACAGCGTCCGCGGCGGCGATTCGACCGGTACGGCCACGTACGACCAGCTCAAGTACGCCCAGGAGGTGAAGCGCGGCGACCTCCTGGGTCAGGGCCTGCTGTACACGCTGTACGGAACGGCGGGCACGGCCGCCACCGTGATCGCCACCCGGTCGCGGCACTAGCCGCGCCCTTGTGGTGCGGATGTGGTGCGCGCCCCGCACACCGGTCCAGACAACAAAACAACCCCCGGGTCCAAGACCTGGGGGTTCGTGTTGGAGCGGGTGACGAGAATCGAACTCGCGCTCTCAGCTTGGGAAGCTGATGTTCTACCATTAAACTACACCCGCGAAAGACGCCGGTCAGACCGGTGTCGGAACGCTCCGTCACTCTACCTCATGCCAGGCCCCGGGCGATGAAGCCTCGGGGTCCGGGTGCGCTTCCGGGGAGGGATCCGGCTGCGGGGGGCGGGAGTTGGGGCGTACGGTGGAGGGGTGGAAGAGGGGCCGGGCGGGGTCGGAGTGCCGCCTGGAGGGTCGTCCTGATCGTCCCGTAATGTGGCTTTCGTTGTCCGGTGGGTAGCAGCCGGACAGGGCTCTTGGGGAAGGGACTCATGGACTTGATGGAGCGCACCGTCGTCCGTTGTGCCGATGGGCACGTGTTCAGCACCGCTTCGTTCCCGATGCAGCAGGCCGAGCGGCTCGGTCCCGGGCGGCTCGTCCGGTGTCCTCGTTGTACCCGGTTGCGGAGCGTCGTACCGGTGACTCTCGAGAAAGCGGTAGAGGCAGCGGGAGCGGCAGTCGTAGGAGGAGCTCGGGCGCTGTAGGCGCCGGCGGCCTGGCGCGCGGAGTCGTCCGATGGTGATGGCTCCGCGCGCCTTGCGTATCCTCGGGACGTGCTTCTCTCAGACAAGGACATCCGGGCCGAGATCGACGCCGGACGAGTGCGGATCGCCCCCTACGACGAATCCATGGTGCAGCCGTCGAGCATCGATGTACGGCTTGACCGATACTTCCGGGTGTTCGAGAACCACAGGTACCCGCACATCGATCCCTCCGTCGAGCAGGCCGATCTGACCCGGCTCGTGGAGCCCGAGGGCGACGAGCCGTTCATCCTCCATCCGGGGGAGTTCGTGCTCGCGAGTACCTACGAGGTCATCACGCTCCCCGACGATCTCGCCTCGCGGCTCGAGGGGAAGAGTTCTCTGGGCCGGCTCGGACTGGTCACCCACTCCACCGCCGGGTTCATCGACCCCGGCTTCTCCGGGCATGTGACGCTCGAGCTGTCCAACCTCGCCACCCTCCCGATCAAGCTCTGGCCCGGCATGAAGATCGGCCAGCTGTGCATGTTCCGGCTCACCTCGCCGGCCGAGTCCCCGTACGGCAGCGAGCGGTACGGGTCCAGGTACCAAGGCCAGCGCGGGCCGACGGCCTCCCGGTCCTTCCTCAACTTCCACCGGTCCCAGGTGTGAGCGGCGGCGTGAGCGACGTGGACGTGGCACGGGAGAACCTGGCCTACGAGCAGTTCGGGACCGCAGTCCGCGAGCTCGCGCAGACCATCGCCGACGACGGCTACGTACCCGACGTCGTGCTGAGCATCGCCCGCGGCGGTGTCTTCGTCGCCGGTGGGCTCGCCTACGCCCTCGACTGCAAGAACATCCACCTGGTGAACGTGGAGTTCTACACCGGGGTGGGGACCACGCTCGAGATGCCCGTCATGCTCGCGCCCGTCCCCAACGTCATCGACTTCTCGGACAAGAAGGTCCTCATCACCGACGACGTCGCCGACACGGGCAAGACGCTCAAACTCGTCCGCGACTTCTGCCTGGACACCGTCGCCGAGGTGCGCAGCGCCGTCATCTACGAGAAGTCGCAGTCGCTCGTGAAGTGCGAGTACGTCTGGAAGCGCACCGACGACTGGATCAACTTTCCCTGGAGTGTCCTGCCGGTGGTGCGTAAGGCGGGGGAGACTGTCACGCCCTCGAAGGAGGCGCTCTGACCTGCGGTTTCTCTCGCATGCTTCCCGTGCGTGGGTAAGAGGCTCGGCCGCTTACCGAGGTCCCTTGCTGGTGTGCAGGTGTCGAGCGACGTGTCAGCTGCCCTCGGTAGGGGACGTCGACTCGTCGCCTTCGCCGTAGAGGCCGGTGCGGAGGCGCTGCTTTGCTGCTTCGAGCCGCGGGCCATAGTCGGGCAGGAAGATCTCGCTCAGCGTCGTGTCCAGCGCTCCCGAGATCGCGTAGATCGGCGACCAGACGGCTCGATCGCGCACGATTCCCTCAAGGTCGTCGGACCGGAACATCGCTTGGTAGAGCCAGTCCGACAGCACGAACGCCTGATCGCGTGTGAGCCTGATGATGATCGCTTCATCGTCCACGCTTTAAATCTAGACCCCTCGGCATGCGTTGTTCCGGGCTCATCAGCCACAGATCGGCAGCAACACGCTTTCCCACTGTGGTGGTGGGGTGGTGGTGGCATGAGAGGTGCTGATCCTTTCGTGTCCGCGCTTGCCGCGGGACCGGTCACGAAGTGGGCCGGCAGTCGACTTCGTGCCGTCCCCTCAGGTGTCCGCGCCGTCGGTGGTCGGCAGGAGTGCGGCCAATTCGGTGTCGTCCGGGCGGTGGACCGCCTCGGCCGCCCTACGCAAAATGGCGCGGTCGACCTTGTCCGCGTCGGCGATCAGATGAATCACCACGCCGTCGTCGGGCACCGCGTATTCGTGGCTGCCACCTGCCTTGCGGTACCAGGCGTCGCCGTCGCGCTCACAGGTGACCTGCCTGTCCGACACCTCGCCCAGCGGCTGTTTGGGGCAGCTCTCCGCGGTCAGCGTGCCGCGACCTACGAAGAGGCCGAACTTGGTGGCACGCTTCTCGGACCGGTACGCGGCGACGAACTCGTCGTCGTACTCGCCGACCGACTGCTGGAACACGGTGTAGCCGGAGACCCTGGTGACATAGACGAGTTCCGGCGCGACGCCCCAGACGCGCGCGGCGGCGTCGAGGTCGGCGCTGTCGGCGGCCGTTCCGCCGTTCTTGTCCGCGTCGCATCCTGTGAGGAGAACTGGCAGCAGGAGAAGGGGGAGCAGCGCACGCGCGGGTCGCATCATGCGCGCATCCTTTCGCATGGACACGCCACGGCCCCAACCGATTTCCCCGCTGCTTCCCGACCGAACGGGCACGGGAGGGGCACGTCGGCTGGCGATCTCCGGACTGGCGGGCAGCCCGGCGAACAGCCCGGCCGCTGCCGCAGAGAAGACCCGCGGCTTTCTCCAGTCCGGTCCCCAGCACCACACGTTCACGTCCGGTCCCGAGCGCCACACGTTCACGTGCACAGCCGCGCAGAGAAGTTGAACATGTTCAATAATCCTGCCAGGATGACGCGTGCTCGACGACTGGTCGAACCCGGGTCGTTCGTGTGTCCCGCCGAAGGTGTTGGGGTGGCGTGAGTTGCGTTCCTGTCGGGCAGTCCTGGTCCTCCTTCCCGTCGCGTTCGCCCTCGCGGCATGTGGCAGGTTCGCCTTCCCGCCAGTCCCTGACGGTGAGTCGGCCGAGTTGCCCCGATCGCAGACAGCCACCATGTGGGGCGACGGCGCGGGCGGCAGACTAGAGCTGAAGCCGGATGGAACGTTCACCGCCGATGATGTCTGCGGTGATTACGACATCTCGGCCTACGGGCCGGAGAACGAACCCCGGTCGGGATCGGGAACCTGGGACGAGGATGACCGGGAGGGGCAGAGCAGCGTCACGGTGTCGTTCGAAGCCGATGGCGTGAGTTCCACCTACGAGGCCCTGAGAGACGGCAGGACACTGAAACTCTGGACATATGTCGGGGACCCCGACGAGGGCCATTCGCTCTGCATCCTGACCCTGAGGTAGGGCTGGACCGGCCCATGACAAGCCGACTTGGTCAGTACTGCCTGAAGCGTGCGAAGTTTCCACTGACGCGCAGCACGAACCGCGTGATGGGCTCGCCTCCGTCATCCCGCACCAGCTCAAGGCCCAACGCGTGCATGGCCTCGTCGGCCTTTACGGCCGCCTCCATGGCGAGGGGCCGCGTGGATCTGCCTCCGGCCCTCCGTGCCCTGCCCCCTCGCCGCGTGTGGCGCGGCGAGGCGGGGCTCGGTCGTCTCCTGGATCGGGACGACCAGCCCCCGCCCCGCCCCGACCCGCCTCGAACGTGCCTCTGCGTCACGGCGGCGTGGTGTGACCGCGTCAGCCCGTTGCCTCAGCCCGTTGCCCCGTCAGTCCGTTGCCCCGTCAGTCCGTCATCGCACTCGGCGTACCTTCACGCCGTCCCGCTCGAAGTCGTAGACGTAGTCGTTGAGCCGGAGGCCGTCGACCGCGCCGATCCACATGAAGTCCCGTACCTTGCTCACGGCGACCGTGTAGACGGTCGGCCTGGCGTGGCGGGAGGTGAATGCAGCCCTCAGCGCGGTGAAGGTGCACGGGTGGGCCGGGGTGCAGCCTGTCGCGGTGCCCGCACTGCCCGTCAGGAACCATCCGCCGGTCCTCGTGGCGTCGAGGAACGGGCTCCAGGCGTTGGTGACCGGGGACGCGCCGGGCAGCCACACCAGCGTGGAGTAGTCGTTGGTGGCGTTCAGGTTCGGGTCGATCTCGAACCTGATGTTCGGCATGTTCCTCGGCCCCCCGTAGCGGACGTTCGCGCGTGTCTGGAACACGTGGAAACCGATGCGCCGCAGCCCCAGCAACGACTTGCCGACGAAGTCCACCTCGTTGCCGAAGTCGACCTTCTCGATCACTGACGGGGTCACCCCCGGCGCGTTGCCCACCGCCTCGATGCCCAGGCTGCCTCGACCGTACGGCGGCCTCGCGGCGGTGCCTGCCACGTCGTACGAGCCGAAGGGCCCGTTGCGCAGTTCGGCGACGGGAGAGCCGATCGTGTGGCGGGGGATCACGCCCCAGTGGTCCGAGTGGGCCTGGTCGTCGTCGGTGCCGGCGAATGCCGATCCCGGAAGGATCGTGGCGATGAGGGCGACCAGCAGGGCCGCCACGAGCACCGTTCCCCGTCTCACGCCAAAGCGAGCTTTCACGCGTACTCCTGATGGAAGATTGAAGAGAGCCGTCACACTATCTGACGCTCTGTAGCCATGACCGTCCGACATGCGGTATATATGACGCATTCATTCGGCCTGGACGCGCTATGTCTCACCTAGGGTGACTGTTCGAGGTGGTCGCGTGGTCGCACGACAAAGGACCCCCGGCGCTCGATTCGCCGAGGGTCCTACGGGTTGTCCGCCAGGTGCCGGCTAGAACGTGCCCAGCTTCACGATCGACAGCAGTGCGATCAGCTGGATCGACGACGCGCCCAGCGCCTTCGGCCACGGCAGGTCGTGGGAGCGGCTGACCATCAGGGTCAGGAGGGCGCCGGCCGCCACCCAGGTCGCCCAGCCCAGCAGCTGTACGAACGACGCGTCGCCGCCGAAGAACATCGCGACGACCAGGCGTGGGGCGTCCGTGAGCGACATGATCAGCATGGAGAGGCCGACCGTGGGCTGCCAGGCGCCGTCGCCGCCCAGCTGGCGGGCCAGGGTGTGGGTGACCACGCCCAGGATGAACGAGCTCAGCGCCATCGCGACGGCCGTCGTGAGGACGATCGGGATCGCGTTGGAGAGCGTCGCGTTGATCGCGTCCTCGCGCGCGCCGTCGAAGCCGAAGACCGCGAGCAGGCCGTAGAGGAACGTGACGACGAGGGCGGGGCCCCACATCGTGTAGTCCCGCATCTGGAGGAAGGTCTGCCTGGGGGTGAGGACGATGCCCTTCAGCAGTTCCTTCCAGTGCAGGCGCGGACCGATCGGGCCCGCCGGCGCCGAACCGGCGTGGTACGTACCACCCTGGTTGTACTGGTCGTACTGGTTGTGGTCGTCGATGGAGAAGGCCTGGGTGTGACCCGGGTTGTTCGCGGCGTACGGGTCGTGCGGGGCACCCCCAGGGCCGCCGGGACCACCGGGGCCGCCCGGAGCGCCGTACGGGGCGTCGCCGCCGAAGTACTCCGGCTCCTCGCCGTTCTGTCCGCCGTACCCGCCGCCGTTCGCCTGGGGCCACTGGCCGCCGCCCGCGCCCGTGCCGCCGTACTGCGGCCGCTGTTGCGGGTACGGCTGCTGGGCCGACGGGTAGCCGTACGACGGCCCCGAGGGTCCTGACGCACCGGAGGGCCCCGGCGCACCCGACGGTCCAGAGGACCTCGACGGTCCCTGGGGCGCCTGCTGCCCGTACGGAGGGTGTTGCGGTCGCGCTTGCGGGGCACGGTTGTCCCGGCCGCCGCGTCCGATCCTGAATCCAGCCACGTCTTCGAACGTACCTGGTCCCGCAGAGTGACGTACCCGTGCCTGCCGTCCGGGTACGGCTTTGCTGCTGAGCTGTGACATCCCCTAAGGGGAGTAACGGGGCGGGATTCGATGGTCCGTCAGGGGAGCGTCATCAGGGATGTAGGGGTTGCAGCCCCAGCCGTTCGTAGGGGGCTGTAGGGGGCCGTAAGGGTTGTAGGGGTTGTAGGGGTTGTAGTGGGTGCAAGGGTGGGAGGCGGCGTGGGACGGCGACGCCCCCGGGTCCGGGTGGGGACACGGGGGCGTCGGTACGGCGTTCGTACGGCGTCCGTACAGCGTGGTTCGGCCGTTCGGGCTACTTCACCGGCTGGGGCTCCGGCTCGCTCTCGGTCTCCGCCTCGCCCGCCGGGGGCTCGTCGGCGGCCGGGGTCTTGACCGACTCCAGCAGGAGCTGGGAGACGTCGACGACCTGGATGGACTCCTTGGCCTTGCCGTCGTTCTTCTTGCCGTTGACCGAGTCGGTCAGCATGACGAGGCAGAACGGGCAGGCCGTGGAGACGATGTCGGGGTTGAGGGAGAGGGCTTCGTCGACGCGCTCGTTGTTGATGCGCTTGCCGATCCGCTCCTCCATCCACATCCGCGCGCCACCGGCGCCGCAGCAGAAGCCGCGCTCCTTGTGGCGGTGCATCTCCTCGTTGCGCAGACCCGGGACGCTGGCGATGATCTCGCGCGGGGGCGTGTAGATCTTGTTGTGGCGGCCCAGGTAGCAGGGGTCGTGGTAGGTGATGATCCCTTCGACCGGGGTCACCGGGATCAGCTTGCCCTCGTCCACCAGGTGCTGGAGCAGCTGGGTGTGGTGGATGACCTCGTAGTCACCGCCGAGCTGCGGGTACTCGTTGCCGATCGTGTTGAGGCAGTGCGGGCAGGTCGCGACGATCTTCTTCGCCGACCTGGGCTTCTTCGACTCGGGCGTGACGTTGCCCTCGTCGTCCGTCTCCTCGCCGAAGGCCATGTTCAGCGCGGCGACGTTCTCCATGCCGAGTTCCTGGAACAGGGGCTCGTTGCCCAGTCGGCGGGCGGAGTCACCGGTGCACTTCTCGTCGCCGCCCATGATCGCGAACTTCACGCCCGCGATGTGCAGCAGCTCGGCGAAGGCCTTGGTGGTCTTCTTCGCGCGGTCCTCGAGGGCGCCGGCGCAGCCGACCCAGTACAGGTACTCGACCTCGGTGAGGTCCTCGATGTCACGGCCGACGACCGGGATCTCGAAGTCCACCTCCTTGGTCCACTCCAGGCGCTGCTTCTTCGCCAGGCCCCAGGGGTTGCCCTTCTTCTCCAGGTTCTTGAGCATCGTGCCCGCCTCGGACGGGAACGCCGACTCGATCATCACCTGGTAGCGGCGCATGTCGACGATGTGGTCGACGTGCTCGATGTCGACCGGGCACTGCTCGACGCAGGCGCCGCAGGTGGTGCAGGACCACAGGACGTCCGGGTCGATGACGCCGTTCTCCTCGGCGGTGCCGATGAGCGGGCGCTCGGCCTCGGCCAGCGCGGCCGCGGGCACGTCCTTGAGCTGCTCCTCGGACGCCTTCTCCTCGCCCTCCATCGACTTGCCGCCGCCGGCCAGCAGGTAGGGGGCCTTGGCGTGCGCGTGGTCGCGCAGCGACATGATCAGCAGCTTGGGGGAGAGGGGCTTGCCGGTGTTCCAGGCGGGGCACTGCGACTGGCAGCGGCCGCACTCGGTGCACGTGGAGAAGTCCAGCAGGCCCTTCCAGGAGAACTGCTCGACCTGGGAGACGCCGAAGACGTCGTCGTCGCCGGGGTCGGTGAAGTCGATCGGCTTACCGCCGGACGTCATCGGCTGGAGGCCGCCCAGGGCGGTGGCGCCGTCGGCGTTGCGCTTGAACCAGATGTTCGGGAACGCCAGGAAGCGGTGCCAGGCCACGCCCATGTTCGTGTTGAGCGAGACCACGATCATCCAGATGAACGACGTCCCGATCTTGATCATCGCGACGAGGTAGACCAGGTTCTGGAGCGCGGTGACGCTCAGCCCCTTGAAGGCCAGCACGAGCGGGTACGAGGCGAAGTAGCCGGCCTCGTAGTGATCCACGTGGTGCAGCGCGCCCTCGAGGCCCCGCAGGGTGTAGATGGCGAGGCCGATGGTGAGGATGACGTACTCGACGAAGTAGGCCTGGCCGGCCTTGGAGCCGGCGAAGCGGGACTTGCGGCCGGCGCGGGAGGGCAGGTTCAGCAGCCGGATCGCCATGAGGACGGCGATGCCCAGGATCGTCATCACGCCGATGAACTCGATGTAGAGCTCGAACGGCAGGAAGTCGCCGACGAACGGCAGGACCCAGTCGGCCTCGAAGAGCTGGCCGAAGGCCTGGGCGAGGGTCGGTGGCAGTGTCAGGAAGCCGATGGCCACGAACCAGTGGGCGAAGCCCACGATGCCCCAGCGGTTCATCCGCGTGTGGCCGAGAAACTCCCGCACCAGTGTCACGCTGCGCGCGTAGGGGTTGTCTGTCCGGGCTCCTGCGGGCAGCGGCTGTCCCAGCTTGAAGTACCGGACGAACTGGCCGATGGCACGCGCGATCAGCGCGACGCCGACCGCGGTCAGAAGCAGCGACACGATGATCGCGGCGAGTTGCATTCGGGGGCTCCTCGGGCCTGCGAGGGAAATTACTAAGCGGTAACTTATGCAGTCCGTTTGAGACTACCCCGTATTCTCCGCCGCACTGTAGCGGGATGCGGAGTGATCTCAGTCGCTCAGGGTTGCCTCAGGATCCGATCGGTTCGGGTCACTTGCGGGCCGGCTCCATGACTGGGGGCCAAGGGTGGCTTGGTCGTAAACTCGGCCGTGTTATTCGTACCAAATTGGTACATTTATGACTAATTTATATCCGTGCTCTACGGGATCGTCGCCGCCATCACCGCCCTGTTCCTCGCCGCCGTCCTGGCCGCGCTGCTGCGTGTGCCCGCCCTGCGTCTGGGGCTGCTCGACCGACGGCAGCGGCAGCGACGGGTGCCTCTGTTCGGGGGTGCCGCCGTGGTGCTCGCCACCTGTCTCGTGGCCGTCGCCGGGGACTGGACGGGCATCGCCCCGCTCGGGGACGGCATCGAGGTGCTGCTCACCGCGGGGGGCGCCGTGGCCGCGCTGGGGCTCGTGGCGGACGTATGGCGGCTGAACGCGCGGTTCCTGGTGATCGGTACGGCCCTCGCGGCCGCCTTCGTGGTGCCGTACGGCGACACCGGGGTGATCGCGGGAGTCGCGGGCGTCGGCTGGATCACCTTCGTCGCCCTCGCCTTCCGGTCGCTCGACCACGCCGACGGGGTGGCCGGGACCGTCGGGGTGGTCACGGCCTTCGGGGTGGCCGCCTGCGCCGCCGTCGAGGTGATGGACGGGCTGGCGGTGCTGCTGAGCGTGTTCGCCGCCGCGCTGACCGGGTTCCTGATGCACAACTGGCCGCCCGCGCGTGTCGCCCTCGGGGCGTGCGGGTCGCTCTTCGCCGGCTTCCTGCTCGCCGCGGCCGCCGTGACCGCCCGCGCGGGACACGATCCCGTCGTCGGCGCGGGCGTGCTGCTCGCGCTCACCGCGGTCGCCGGGGCCGACGTCGTCCTGGTCGTGCTGTCGCGGCGGCTGGCCCGGCGGCCGCTGCTGCGCTGCGGGTCCGACCATCTCGCCCACCGGCTGCGGCGGCTCGGGCTCACGGCCCAGGGGGTGACCGTCCTGCTCGGTGTCGCGGCCTTCGCCGCGGTGCTCGTCGGGGTGTTGGTGCACTCCGGGTGGATGGATGTACGGGCGGTGTTGTGGGTGGCCGGCGGGGCACTCGTCGTCGTGTTCGGTCTGCTGCGGGTCGCGGTGTACGGCCCGACGCGCGCGCGTGGCCGTCGCCCCGGACGGGCTGGACGCACGCCACGCGCGCGTGGCCCTCGCGGGGCCCGTACGGCCGGAGTTGCCCGCGGGGCCGGTGGTGGCGCCGGCGGGACCTTCGGGGCTGGTGGACATCAGGAGGGTCGTCCCGCGCCGCGTCCCGGGGCGGGTTCCGCGCCCGTGTACGCGCCCCGGCGTCAACCTGAGGACCATGCGCACCACCCCGAATCCTCGGATCGGCGGGCCGGGCGCTCCGTATCTCCGCAGGTCAACGCTTCCTTGCGCGTAAGGAACGGATAAGAGTTGAGTGAGTTGGACTCAGGTCTGTTGACCGCACGGTGAGTGTCGTGCACACTTGAGTCCGTTCCACTCAAGTCAGCTGGAGGAAGATCACCATGGCACGTGCGGTCGGCATCGACCTGGGCACCACCAACTCCGTCGTAAGTGTTCTGGAGGGCGGCGAGCCCACCGTCATCACCAACGCCGAGGGTGCCAGGACCACGCCGTCCGTCGTCGCCTTCGCCAAGAACGGTGAAGTGCTCGTCGGCGAGGTGGCAAAGCGCCAGGCAGTCACGAACGTGGACCGGACCATCCGCTCGGTGAAGCGTCACATGGGCACGGACTGGTCGATCGAGCTCGACGGGAAGAACTTCAACCCGCAGCAGATGAGCGCGTTCATCCTGCAGAAGCTCAAGCGCGACGCGGAGGCCTACCTGGGCGAGAAGGTGGCCGACGCGGTCATCACCGTCCCGGCGTACTTCAACGACTCCGAGCGTCAGGCGACGAAGGAAGCCGGTGAGATCGCCGGTCTCAACGTCCTTCGCATCGTCAACGAGCCCACCGCGGCCGCGCTCGCGTACGGCCTCGACAAGGACGACCAGACGATCCTCGTCTTCGACCTCGGTGGCGGCACCTTCGACGTGTCCCTCCTGGAGATCGGTGACGGCGTCGTCGAGGTGAAGGCCACCAACGGCGACAACCACCTCGGTGGTGACGACTGGGACCAGCGTGTCGTCGACTACCTGGTGCAGCAGTTCAAGGCCGGCCACGGTGTGGACCTCGCCAAGGACAAGATGGCGCTCCAGCGTCTGCGCGAGGCCGCCGAGAAGGCGAAGATCGAGCTGTCCTCGTCCACCGAGACCTCGATCAACCTGCCCTACATCACGGCGTCCGCCGAGGGCCCGCTGCACCTGGACGAGAAGCTCACGCGCGCCCAGTTCCAGCAGCTGACGGCCGACCTGCTGGAGCGCTGCAAGACGCCGTTCCACAACGTCATCAAGGACGCCGGCATCAACCTCTCCGAGATCGACCACGTCGTTCTCGTCGGTGGTTCGACCCGGATGCCCGCCGTCGCCGAGCTCGTCAGGGAGCTGACCGGCGGTCAGGACGCCAACAAGGGCGTCAACCCGGACGAGGTCGTCGCCATCGGCGCCGCGCTCCAGGCCGGTGTCCTCAAGGGTGAGGTCAAGGACGTCCTGCTCCTCGACGTGACCCCGCTGTCCCTCGGTATCGAGACCAAGGGCGGCATCATGACCAAGCTGATCGAGCGCAACACGACGATCCCGACGAAGCGTTCGGAGATCTTCACGACGGCCGAGGACAACCAGCCGTCGGTGCAGATCCAGGTCTACCAGGGTGAGCGCGAGATCGCGGCGTACAACAAGAAGCTCGGCATGTTCGAGCTGACCGGTCTGCCGCCGGCCCCGCGTGGCGTCCCGCAGATCGAGGTCGCCTTCGACATCGACGCCAACGGCATCATGCACGTCACGGCCAAGGACCTCGGCACCGGCAAGGAGCAGAAGATGACCGTCACCGGCGGCTCCTCGCTGCCGAAGGACGAGGTCGACCGCATGCGCCAGGAGGCCGAGCAGTACGCGGACGAGGACCACCGTCGTCGCGAGGCCGCCGAGGCCCGCAACCAGGGCGAGCAGCTCGTCTACCAGACGGAGAAGTTCCTCAAGGACAACGAGGACAAGGTCCCGGGCGAGGTCAAGACCGAGGTCGAGGCCGCCGTCGAGGAGCTGAAGGCCGCGCTCAAGGGCGAGGACACCGCCGAGATCCGCACGGCCACCGAGAAGGTCGCCGCGGTCTCGCAGAAGGTCGGCCAGGCCATGTACGCCGACGCCCAGGCCGGTCAGTCCGCCGACGCCCCGCAGGCCGACGCCCCGAAGGCCGACGACGACGTGGTGGACGCCGAGATCGTGGACGACGAGCGCAAGGACGGTGCCGCGTGACGGAGGAGACTCCGGGCTTCGAGGAGAAGCCCGACGTCCCCTCCGGCGCCACCCCTGAAGACGCCGAGCCGAAGACCGCTCCCTCCTCCGCTTCGGCGGCGGGGGCGGCCCCGGCCGGGGACGCGAACCAGACAGCCGGTCTGGTGGCCCAGCTGGACCAGGTGCGCACCGCCCTCGGTGAGCGCACCGCCGACCTCCAGCGCCTCCAGGCCGAGTACCAGAACTACCGCCGCCGGGTCGAGCGCGACCGGATCGCGGTCAAGGAGATCGCCATCGCGAACCTCCTGACCGAACTCCTGCCCGTACTCGACGACATCGGCCGCGCGCGGGAACACGGCGAGTTCGTCGGCGGCTTCAAGTCGGTGGGCGAATCGCTGGAGACCGTCGCGGCGAAGATGGGCCTCCAGCAGTTCGGCAAGGAGGGCGAGCCCTTCGACCCGACGATCCACGAAGCCCTGATGCACAGCTACGCGCCCGACGTCACCGAAACGACGTGCGTGGCGATTCTCCAGCCCGGGTATCGGATCGGCGAGCGCACCATCCGCCCCGCGCGGGTGGCCGTGGCCGAACCGCAGCCCGGTGCGCAGGCGGTGAAGGCCGACGAGGCCGAGGCGGCGGGCGACGACAAGGAGAGCGGTGGCCCGGACGAGGGCTGAGCTCGAGCGGATGATCGGGTGGAAGGAGGGACGTCGAGGATGAGCACCAAGGACTTCGTCGAGAAGGACTTCTACAAGGTCCTCGGCGTCCCCAAGGACGCCACCGAGGCCGAGATCAAGAAGGCGTACCGGAAGCTCGCCCGCGAGTTCCACCCGGACGCCAACAAGGGCAACGCCAAGGCGGAGGAGCGCTTCAAGGAGATCTCCGAGGCGAACGACGTCCTCGGTGACCCCAAGAAGCGCAAGGAGTACGACGAGGCGCGCGCCCTCTTCGGCAACGGCGGCTACCGCCCGGGGCCGGGCGCGGGCGGCTCCTTCAACTTCGACCTGGGCGACCTCTTCGGAGGCGCCCAGGGCGGCGGTGCCCAGGGCGGCTTCGGCGGCGGTATCGGGGACGTCTTCGGCGGCCTGTTCAACCGTGGCGGGCCCGGCACGACCCGTACCCAGCCCCGGCGCGGCCAGGACATCGACACCGAGGTCACCCTGACCTTCGCGGAGGCGATCGAGGGCGCGACGGTCCCGCTGCGCATGTCCTCGCAGGCTCCCTGCAAGGCGTGTTCGGGGACGGGCGACAAGAACGGCACCCCACGGGTGTGCCCGACCTGTGTCGGCACGGGCCAGGTGGCGAGGGGTTCGGGCGGCGGTTTCTCCCTGACCGACCCCTGCCCGGACTGCAAGGGCCGGGGCCTGATCGCCGAGCATCCCTGCCTGGACTGCAAGGGCAGCGGCCGCGCGAAGTCGTCGAGGACCATGCAGGTCCGCATCCCCGCGGGGGTGACGGACAGTCAGCGTATCCGGCTGCGCGGCAAGGGCGGCCCGGGCGAGCGCGGCGGCCCGTCGGGCGACCTGTACGTCGTCGTCCACGTCGGCGCGCATCCGGTGTTCGGCCGCAAGGAGGACAACCTGACGGTGACCGTGCCGGTGACGTTCACCGAGGCGGCGCTCGGCGGCGAGATCAGGGTGCCGACGCTCGGTGGACCGTCCCTGACCTTGAAGCTTCCCCCCGGCACGCCCAACGGCCGCACCATGCGGGCGCGGGGCAAGGGCGCGGTCCGCAAGGACGGCACCCGCGGCGACCTGTTGGTCACCGTCGAGGTGAGTGTTCCGAAGGACTTGTCGGGGAAGGCTCGTGACGCGCTGGAGGCGTATCGCGAGGCGACCGCGGGCGAGGACCCGCGGGCGGAGCTGTTCGAGGCCGCGAAGGGAGCTTGAGCGTGATGGACGGCCGTCGGCGTAACCCGTATGAACTGACTCAGGAGACTCCGGTCTACGTCATCTCGGTGGCGGCCCAGCTCTCCGGCCTGCACCCGCAGACGCTGCGTCAGTACGACCGTCTGGGCCTGGTCTCCCCCGACCGCACCGCCGGCCGGGGCCGCCGTTACTCGGCCCGCGACATCGAGCTGCTGCGCACGGTGCAGGCCCTGTCCCAGGACGAGGGCATCAACCTGGCCGGCATCAAGCGGATCATCGAGCTGGAGAACCAGGTGGCCGCGCTCCAGGCGAGGGCCGCGGAGCTGGAGGCCGCGCTGGACGGCGCGGCCACGGCCATGCAGCAGCGGGAGGCAGCCGTGCACGCCTCCTACCGGCGCGACCTGGTGCCGTACCAGGAGGTGCAGCAGACCAGCGCGTTGGTGGTCTGGCGGCCGAAACGGCAGCCGTCCGCCGACTGAGATGAGCCAGGGGAACGGGCCCGGAGTTTCGACTCCGGGCCCCTTCCTGTTCCTGTTCCTGTTCCCGTTCTGGCACTTGCTCCTGCTCCTGCTCCTGCTCCTGCTTCTGCTCCTGCTCTTGCTCCTTGTCCCTCCGGCGTGTCGTCCACGGCCCGTCAGTCGCCCATGTCGACGCCCGGCTCGGGCCGCTCGTGGCCGGGCGGCTGTGGCTGGGGTTCCTGGGCGGGGGCGGGCGGGCGGCCGACGCCGCCCTTGGGTACGCCCAGCTGCCAGAGGTGCGAACCGGAGATGCCCGGGGCGGGGGACGGAGCCGGCCTGGGGGTCTCGGCGGTGGGGGATGGGGCTGTGGCCGGTTCGGGGGCGAGGGCGGTGACGGGCTTCGGACCCCGTTCCGTCGCCTTGGTCTGTTCCGTGGCCTCGGTCTGTTCCGTGGCCTTGGTCTTTTCCGTCGTCTCGGTCCGTTCCGTCGTCTCGGCCTTCTCCTGGGGCGGGGCGGGGTATACGGGGCCTGCGGCCGGTGCTTTCGTCGTCTCCGTCGCCCCCCTGGCCTCCGTCGCCCCCCTGGCCTCCGTCGCCCCCCTGGCCTCTGTCGCTCCCCTTGCCTCCCGCGCCTCCTGCGCCTCCTTCGCCTCCCGTGCTCCCCTCGGCTCCGTCGCTTCCGTCGCTTCCGTCGCTTCCGTCACCTGGCCCAGGTCCGGGCGCTGCCAGCGTTCCGGGACGGTCGACAGTCGTCGTACCGCTTCGGGGTCGCCCGCCGCTGCCGCCGCGACGGCGCGTGCGCGCAGGGCGCTCTGGCGGGCGATCGGGGAGAAGCCGGGGGCCGCGTTGCCGGTCTCGGACGGCAGACCGCGGGCGCCCATCCCGTTCAGCGCGCCCTGAACTCCCGTCTCCGGGGCGAAGATCTCTCGCGGCAGCTGCCAGGAGGCCGCGCCGTCCACGTCGACGCGGTGTTCCCTGCCGTCCACGGTGAAGGTGAGGCCGTAGCCGATGTACTGGTCGTCCTTGTCGAACAGCAGGTCCCCGGAAATCTCCCCGCCCCGGTCGCGCACCTCGTTGGCGAGGACCTGGAGGGCGGGCGGGAGCGGGTTGGTGCGGCCGAGGCTGGAGACGTAGCCGTCGGCCCGGGCCGTCTTCCGTTCCGCGGTGGCCTCGTCCACGTACTCCGCCTGGAACCAGGTCTCGCCGTTCTCGTGCCGGTAGGTCTCTATCGCGCCCACCTCCGCCCGGCCGATCGTCAGACGCGGGTCCTCGCCCGTGCCGTACCGGGCGAGCATCTCCGGGTACTGGACCTGGTGCTGGAGCGCGGCCGGCGGCCTCGAGCCGACGATCGTGACCCGAGCGTCGGGATTCTCCCGCAGGATGATCTCGGCGTTGGCGACCCCGGTGCCGCCGGACCCCGCGATGATCCAGTGCTGGGCGGCGTGCGGGTCGAAACGGTTCTCGGCGACCTCGTCGCCCAGCAGCGCCCGGCCCTCGGCGGCCTCGCGCGCCGCCTCCCACTTCCGGGTCGCGTCGAGGGCGGTGAAGCAGTTGTCCAGGCGGGCGGTGGCATCGGTGTCCAGGCCCGCCGTGAGGGCGTCCTTCAGCGAGGACGACTCCAGGGCGCCGAGCACGGTCCGGGCGTCCGCGCCGCCCCGCTCGGCCTGGGTCAGCCAGGAGCGCAGCTCGCCCGCGCGGGCCACTCCCTGTCCTTCCAGCTCCCGCAGCCGGTCACCGATCAGCCGTACGGCCTCGCTCCGGCTCTCCACCCCGGTCCGGCCGCGCGGCATGCCCGGCACCACGTCCGGCGTGAGGCCGGTCGCGACGCTCGGCGTCCCGTCGCACGCCACCCACAGCGGGGGCCCGCTCTCCTTGCCGTCCTCGGCGAACGCCCTCACCTCGGCGAGGAGTTCACCGTCCCGGCCCAGGCGCAGACGGGCGTGGCCGTTCACCACGTCGCCCTGGGTGGCGAGCTGGTCCTCCCAGACCCGTACCGCGTGGATGGACACCCGGTGCCGGGGGTCGTCGACCGCCGAGTACGGGTCGACGCCCATCCACTGCGCGAGGTCGCGGTCCTGGTCCGCCGACTGCACGATCCCGCTCCCGGGGTCCAGGTGCCAACGGCCCGCCCCGTCCACCAGCAGCGCCTCCGGGTCCCGCCCGGTGAGACTCGCGCCGCCGCCGATCACGACCTTGCGCAACGGGAGTCTTTCTTCGGCGAGCTGCCCCTCCAACGTCTGCACGGTGCGCTCGCTGACCTGGGCGCGGTACTCCGCCCACCGCTCGGCAGCGGGTTCCAGCTCATCGCGGGGGAGCGGCAGCCCGTTCTGGTCGTAGCCCGGCATCGGCATGGTGACTTCACGCCGCCCGATGAACGCCTCGACCTGGCGCTCGGCCCGGAGAGCGGCGTCCCGGGATGCCTGGAGGGCGGTGGCGTCGGCGGGGGGGAGGTTCTCGATGGGGTGGGCGAGGGCGTCGAGAAGACTCACGGAGTCCGTGGAGAGGGAGCCGAACGACACCCGGTACCGGACCCGGGCCGCCCTCTCCTGGGGCCGGAACGCCTCCTCGTCGCTCATGGCGACGGTCGGACGGATGCCGTACGGATCAAGCAGCGCGGAGAACTCCGCACGCGCCTCCAACTGCTGTTGGGGGGAGAGATCGGGGGCTGCGCTACGCGCGGCGAGCCAGTTGAGCTCACCTATGCGGCCTCTGTCCGCTGCGGACAGCTCCTGATCCGAAGGGAGTTGGGCTCCTTCGCGCAGCAGGTCCTCCCGCACCGGAGCCAGACCCTGGGCGGCACGTTCGCGCACGGCCATGAGCTCACCGAGTTCGTGCGCGAGCACCCGGCTCAGCATCTCGGTCGGGAGTCGGTCGGAGACGCGGACCACGTAGTTCTGCGACATCGTGTTCGTCGCCGTGTCGGCGATCGTCCCCCTCACCAGTGGAACGGCGTCCACCCAGACCGTCGCGGACTCCCCCTGGCTGTCCTTCAGTACGAAATACTGACGTCCCTCGCTGGTCCGATCCACGTCAAGGGAGTCCAGCCCGTCTCCGAGGACAGCGGCGGCCACCGAGGCCATGCCGCGCCCTGCGGCCGACACGAGTTCTTCCTGGTGCGCGTGCGGGTACTGAGGCAGTGTGCCCATCGCCGTCCGGGGATTGGCCCAACTGTCCATGTTGATGCCCCTCCCGGGCCCGGTACCTGCTCAAATCGCACAACAGCCCTAGGATCATGTCATGTTGAGAGCCCGCTCCTCGTTGGAAGCGCACCTGTACATGGACTTGCATTTGTGCGAGTGCGGGAGTCCCGACTTCGACCGTCGGCACCGTCTGGAACAGCGCGGTGGCGACATCGTCGCCGTCTACGAGGGCGCCTGCCGAGAGTGCGGCCGCAACCGGAATTTCACCTTCCTGATGGCGGACGAGATTCCACCGCCGCCTCCCGCCTTCGGTGGCCCGGAGCCGTCCGAGATCATCGATCCCGGTGAGTTCGCGGCGGTCGCGTCCGATGTCTCCGCCCGCGCCGGACTCGAGATGCTCAACTCACCCGAGTCCGAGCACCACAAGCACCGCGGCGCGATGGCGTATGCGGTGGCCGCCATCGAGGAGATCCAGAAGTTCATTCCTCCGGGCCAGGAGGCGGTCCCCGCATCCGCCTTCACCTCCGAAGTGGGCAGGGCCCGCTACGAAAAGGATCCGGGGAAGTTCCGCCACGACATTCTGGCGATCGAACTCCGGCTCACGCGGCAGATCCTCGCCGACATCGACACGGTCAGCAGCCCGCCCGGCGGTGCGGCTACCGGGGCATGAGCGCGGCCTTGGTACGCACCTCGGCTTTTCGGAGGCAGTAGAGGTTACTAGAGGTCACCGAAAGCTTCCCGGCTGCTGCCCTGGCCAGCTCGGGGGTGGACCCTGGGTCCAGCCACCACCGGGTTGTTGTGGTTGCCCCTGGGACGGCCACTGCGGTTGCTGGGGCGCGGCGGGCTGGACCGCAGGGGCGTAGGGCTGGTGGGGTGCCGTCTGATGTCCCTGCTGACCCGTGGGTGCGTACGGCTGCTGAGGTGCTGTCGGCTGGGTTGGGGGCACGTACGGCTGCTGAGGGGCGACAGGGTAGGGCTGCTGGAGCCCAGGCGGCTGCGGCGCGGCGATCTGGGCCGCCGCCGGTGCCGGGTCGAACTGCGGGAGAGGTGCCATGCTCACTCGGTCCAGAAGGACGAGGTTCGGGTTGCAGTCGCCGGCGTGTACCTGCACGGCTCCGCCCGGGTGCCGCTCCACCACCAGGAGGCTGAACTCGGCGAGCGCCTGCAGTTGCGTGGGCTCAAGGACGTATTCGTAGACGCGCTGCTGCCCGGTCGCCAGGCTGGTGCTGTCGCTGTCGCCGGTGGTGTGGGTCGTGGACTCGTTGGTGGAGTACGTGAAGCTGGTGGAGGTGCCAGTCGTCTCGCTGTAGCTGCCACCGGAGTTGCTGGAGGAGGACGTCGAGAACGGGTTGTCGCCGCCCTGGTAGCTGGTGGAGCTGCTGCTGCCCCAGTTGCGTCCGCGGGTGGCGGACTCGCTGTACGTCGTTCCCCTGCTGACGGAGGAGCCGATCGTCTTGGCGACGGAGGTGTTGACGGTCCTGCCCTCGGTGTCCGTCAACGAATGCAGGACGAAGGAGTGCTCGCGGCCGATGAAGTCCGCCGCGACATTGGCCTCCTGGTGGTTGCCGAGCTTCATGAAGGCGACCGTACCGCCCCCGATCATCTGCTCCGCCGCGTCCCGCAGGTGCGGGTGCAGCAGCACCAGTTGGGACCCGTGGCGCTCGCAGACCTGCGCCAGCTGTTCGAGGTGGCGCCGCTGCAGGCCCTGCTCGCCGAGGGCCACGAGGACGGACGGCGCGGTCTCCTGGAAGGAGGACAGCCGCCGCATCACGCTCTGGACGGCCAGGTCGGCCAGCAACTCCGTACTCGCCGATCCCGCGCCGAAGTCCAGTGCGAGGCAGGTGAGATAGCCCGGGCCGCGTCCCGCACGGGCGGTACCCAGCCGCTCCAGCGGGTGCACGAAGGACAGCAGGCGGAACAGGCTGTCCCGTACCTGGTCCTTGTTCTTGTCATTGAGCAGGTCGTCCGCGATCCGGTTGCGTTCGTCGCGGCTGAGGCACTTGGTGTCGTCGGCCTCGCCCATCAGGACCCGCAGTCCCGCGCTCAGCCGGGCCAGGGAGACGTCCTCGCCGAGGGCGCCGCACAGCTGGGTGAGGATGCGGGTGTCGACGGCACGCTCGGCCCGGCCCGCCTCGGGGTTGTCCCCGTGGACCGCCTCGACCAGCGCGTGCACCAACTCGTGCGGCGCCAGCCCACCGACGATGCCGCTCTCGGCCATACGGCTTGGCAGTAGCTGTACGTCGACGGGTACTCCGGCGGCCTCGGCGAGGACGGACAGCTCCCGGCACACCAGGGCCTGGGTCAGGTCGACCACGATGACCGGCCGGTCCTGGAGCGTGGAGGTGCCGAAGACGGTGAGGAAGCCCTCGCGGCCGCGCTGGCTGCCGCCGAAGACGTCCAGGCGCCGGGTGTCGGGGCGGATCGGCAGCGACCCCCAGGCGTCGAGGCCGCGGACCCACTGCTCCTGCCGGCCCTCGTGGTCGTGCCGACGCTGGTGCCACATCTGCCAGGAGGACTGGAACCGCTCCTCCAGGGACCCCTGGTGGGCCGCGAGATCACCCGTGGCGGAGTTCAGCTGCTGCGAGGCGAGGGCCATGCGGGCCAGTCCGACGACGATCGCCACGACGCCGAGGACGGCCATGACGGCGCCGACGAAGTAGCTCAGCAGGAAGCAGGCCGCGGCGACACCGCCGCCGATCTTGAGGGCGGAGCCGCGACGGTCCGCGTGGTCGAGCCGGGCGGCCTCCGCTCGGTTCTCGTACCCGACCGCCACCTGCTCCCGCTGCGGTTCGGGCTCGACGAACGGCCGGCGCAGCGACTCGGGGTCGCGGTAGATCCAGCCGAGACGCTGGCCGGAATCGAAGAGGCGCACATAGCGGCCGAGCTGTCCGGCCTCGGTGCTTTCGACAGTCATGGGTGAGGCTCCCGGCCGGTCAGGCGACGAAGGTCTCGAGCGCGCGGATGCGCTGGTGGAGCGGCGGATGTGTGGACATGAGCCGGGCGATCGGGCTCTGCTTGCGAGCCGCGTCGTCATGGCCCTCCGCCTGCCAGCCCGTGAACACGGTGATCAGCAGGGGTCCGTATCCGAGCCGGCCGGCGAACCGGTCGGCCCGCAGCTCGCCCTGCCGGCCGGCCCAGGCGAGCAGGAACGGGATCGCGTAGAGGGCGACGGCAGGCGGGAAGGCGAGGAAGGTCGCGACGGCGAGGCCGCCGAAGACCAGGGCGAAGATGCCGGCCGCCAGGCAGGAGAGCTCGGCGGTGAAGAAGAACAGGAAACTCATCACGACCTTCAGGACGAGCATGAACACCCGGACCGGCATGGCGTACCAGAAGCCGAGCAGACCGGACCACGCGTGGCCGCCGACGTGGTGGCCCAGCTCGTGGGCCATCACGGCCGCCAACAGCTCGGGCGGCAACTGTCGCATCGACCCGCGCGTCACGCTGACGATGTGCCCGGCGGCGGCGGAGGCGTTGAGCTCGTCCGTGTCCTCCATCCACAGGTCGTACTTGGCGCCCTCGACGCCGGAACGGCGCGTGATGTCGTCCCAGATGGGCTGGAGCACTGCCAGTTCGGCGCCGGTGGGCGGTCGCATCTTGAACCACAGCCGTGCGAGGCCGCGTTCGGTCGGCCGGTGGAACACCAGCGCGCCGGACGCCAGCCAGGCGACGATGAAGACGATGTCCAGGCCGCTCGGCAGTGCCTGCGCGATCAGCCAGATCACCAGCAGACTGCCCAGGAAAAGGGGCACGTTGAGCAGTAGCGTGGTCACGGACGAGGAGTCGGCGCCGCGGTTCACCTGAGGGGTGCCGGGGGCGTACGGCGCGGCCGGGGCGTACTGCGGCTGCTGCTGTGGGTACGACAACTGCGGTGCCTGCTGCGGCGCTTGCTGCGGATACTGCTGCGGGGCGAACGACTGCTGCGACTGCTGCGGGGCGAACGACTGTTGTGGCTGCTGCGGTGCGTACGGGGGCTGTTGTCCGTAGGGAGGCTGCGGCTGCGCGTACGGCGGCTGTTGCGACGGGTACTGCGGCTGCTGCCCCGGCGCGAACTGGGGCGGCTGAGCGACGGGTTGGTACGGCTGCTGGGGCTGCTGCTGGTACTGCGGCTGGGGCGCCGGCGCGGCCTGGTAGGGCGGTTGCTGGTACGGCGGCTGCTGAGCGGGCGCGGCCTGGTACGGCGCGGCCTGGTACGGCTGTTGCTGAGGCGGCGGTGCCTGATATGGCGCCTGCTGCGGCGGGACGGGTTGGCCGGGCGGGACGGGCGGCCCTGGCGGGGTGACGGGGTTCTGGGGCGGGCCGGCCTGGCTGTCGGAATGGCCCGGACCGCCGTACCCGTACGGGTCCTGCGGCTGGCGAGGGTCAACAGGATGGGTCATATGAGTTCGCCCTGAGGGAGATGGGCACCATGAAGGCGCTCACATGTGGACAGGTGAGAAATGACCGTCCCGAGGGCAGCAGAAAAGACGCCTCTGATGATTGGACTCGCCCCCGTGTCCGCCTGAGCGGATGTCAGTCATTGATCAGCAGCCGACACATGGTGCCTGAATCGACTTCCCAAGTCCACCTGATAACACCGAAGGTGACGTCACAGTTGCAAGGCTTGGCCGCGTTCGCCCCTGCCTCTAGGGTGGTCCCGCAAGATCGACAACGGGGGAGACGTTGCCAACCACACTGCTCGCGCAAGAGCCTGCCCGGGTGAAGGGCGCCGCGCGCTTCTTCACGCAGTCGGAAGTGTCGGGCATCTGGGGGTTCATGCCTTTCGTTCCCCAGAGCGAACTCGCCGAGCGGCAGTGGCAGCGGGAACGAGTGGATCGGGCGGATCGGGCCGGACGTACCGAGCGGGCCCAACGCATATGACGGACAGCCCACTCGGCGGCCGTACCTGGCAGCGGTTCGCGAGCCTGGAGGCCGCACTGCTGCGCGAGGTTCCGCGGCAGCGGCCGTCCGAGGACCGGCCCGTCGGCAGCGAGGACGAGCTTCGGGCGCAGCGCCTCGCCGCCCTGGTCTCAGCCCATCACGCACCGCACCCGCACGACCCGGCGGGGGGCGCGGTGCTGGTCGGCTGGGCGCGCCGAGCGGCCGACGGCCCCCTCGACGTCCTGGTCGGCGGCAGTGCCCTGCTGGGCGGCCGGACGGACGAGGCCGACGGGACGGTGTCCCTGCTGCGGCTGCCCGCGGGCGCACGGGGCCGGCGGCAGCCGACGGGTGCGGCCGCTGCCCTGATGGCCGCCTTCCCCTGTTGGAGCGCGGTCGCCGGAGTGACCGACGGCTTGCTGGTCGACGACGAGCCGAGGCCCGCGCGTACGGGAGCGGCTCTCCAGCGGCCCACCCTGGAGGACTGCCTCCTCGGGGTGTGGCAGGAACCGTTCGCCTGGCTGGTGTTCGCCGAACCGGTACCGGCCGCGGAGCTCGACGAACTCACCGGTGACGTGGCCGACGAACGGCGCAGGGCACAGGCCAAGGCGGAGGGCTCGCCCGAGTACGCCATCGCCGCGGCCCGGCTGGAGCGCCGGCACAAGGAGCTGGCCAAGGCGTCGGCCACCGGACTGTGGCGCATACGGCTGCTGGCCGGCGGTCGTACGCCCGAGGAGGCGACCCGGGTGGCGGCCCTGCTGTGCGCCTCGGCGGACCTGGAGGGACTGCCGTACGCGCTGCGCCCGACCGGGCGGGTCGGCGATCTGCCCACAGTTCTCGGCGGCGTTCTGCCCGCCCCGGAGGAGTACCCCTTCCACGCCGGTTCGGACCTGCTGGCGGCACTCGCCCGGCCTCCCGCCCAGGAGATCCCCGGCGTACGGTTCGCCCTGCGCCCGGAGTTCGACGTCACTCCCGAGACCGCGGGCCGTCCGGCGTCGCCCGGGGCCGCTCCCGTCCGGCTCGGCTCGGTCCTCGACCGCAACCGCAGTCCCGTCGGCGACCTCGAACTGACCCGCTCCACCCTCAACCGGCACACGTTCGTGTGCGGGGCGACCGGCGGCGGCAAGTCGCAGACCGTGCGGGGTCTGCTGGAGTCGGCGACGTACGCGGGCATCCCGTGGCTGGTCGTGGAGCCGGCCAAGGCCGAGTACCGCTTCATGTCGGCGCGGCTCGGGGACACGGTGGAGGTCATCGTCATCAAGCCGGGGGATCCGGAGTCGCTCCCGGCCGGCCTGAACCCCCTGGAGCCGTCCGCCTACACGAGCGGCGAGCGCTTCCCGCTCCAGACGCACCTCGACATGGTGCGCGCCCTCTTCCTCGCCTCGTTCGACCCGCAGGAGCCGTTCCCGCAGGTCCTGAGCGCCGCGCTGACGCGCTGCTACGAGGACCTGGGCTGGGACCTGACCCTCGGCGAGCCGACATTCCCCGGCACCGAGCCGCGCTACCCCACGCTCGAGGACCTGGAGCACACGGCCCTCAAGGTCGTCTCGGACATCGGATACGGCAAGGAAGTCGCCGACAACGTCCAGGGCTTCATCAAGATCCGCCTGGCCAGCCTGCGGCTCGGCACGACGGGCCGCTTCCTGGAGGGCGGACGCCCCCTGGACTTCGGCGAGCTGCTGAAACGCAACGTGGTCTTCGAGATCGAGGACGTCGGCGACGACAAGGACAAGGCGTTCCTGATGGGCACGATCCTCATCAGGCTCGTCGAATACCTGCGCATGGAGCAGCGGGTGACCCGCCAACTGTCCTTCCCGCTGCGCCACTTGACCGTCTTCGAGGAGGCGCACCGCCTGCTGCGCCGCGCCGAGGAGGGCGGTGCGAGCGCCCACGCGGTGGAGATGTTCGCGGGCCTGCTGGCCGAGATCCGGGCGTATGGGGAAGGGCTGGTCATCGCGGACCAGATCCCGAGCAAACTGCTGCCCGACGTCATCAAGAACACGGCGGCGAAGGTCGTCCACCGCCTGCCCGCACAGGACGACCGCGAGGCGGTCGGCGCCACGATGAACATCACCCAGGCCCAGTCCGAGTACCTGGTCACCCTGCGCCCGGGCGAGGCGGCCGTCTTCACCGACGGCATGGACTACCCGCTGCTGGTGCGCATGCGCGATGGGACGGACCGCGAGGACGCGGGGGTCGTCCGTCCGGCGTCGGCGGCCGGGATGACCGGGGCGCGCAGTCGTGCGTGCGGTGCCGACTGCTCGACGGCGCCGTGCACGCTGCGCGATCTGCGCAGGGCCCAACGGCTCACAGAACAGGCCGAGGTGCGGATCACGCTGTGGGCGGAGATGGCTGTGGCGGCCCATCTGCTGGGCTGGACGACACCGTTGCCGGGCGAGGCGATGCGACGCGACCTGGAGCCGTACAGGGGACGCCTCCTGGACTGCGCGATCGGCCAGGCCGTGGACGGGGCGGTGCACAGCCGCGTGGGAACTCCCGCGGACCCGGGCGCGCTCGCCGAGCATGTGGCTGCGATGATGCGCGCCCAGCTGGAGGGGCAGGACCCGTGCCCGGTGGGCGAGCCGCACTTGAAGGCACGCAAGGGCACGAAGACGCGGGTGTATTACCACGGGCGGTATGCGCCGTCGGTGCTGGAGAAGATCGTCGGGTGTGGGGATCCGTCGGAGGAGTGGGGAAAGCGGTTCTCCTCGACTTTGTCCGGCTTCGAGCGCAAGATCCGGAAGCCCGTTGCGCCCACCCGGCCCGGGGGGGTTCGAGGATGAGCGAGCTGCGTACGGCTGAGAACGGCCAGGATGCGGAGACCGTCGACGGTCCCTCGCCCTGGCGGCGGGGGAACTCCGACGATGCCTTGGGGGCACCCGAGGAGCCCGGGGAGTCAGAGGCGCCCGGGGACCCCGAAGGCGTTGACGAGCCGGAAGAGCCGAAGGACCAGGGAGCACTGAAGGACCAGGGAGAGCTGGCGGGCCTGGACGACCCCGAGGGGCCGGAGGAGCCGGATGATTCGGACCACCTGGAAGGGCCGGACAACCCGGAAGGGCCGGACGGACTGGAAAGCCCGGCCCAGGCGGAAGGCGAAGGCGCGCCGGGGGTTTCAGAGGTCTCGGATGGCCCGGACGCCCCGGACGCCCCGGAGGATCCGGATGACCCGGACGAGCCGGTCGACGCGGACGAGCCGGTCGACCCGGACGGGTTCCACGGGGGTGGAGAGTCCGAAGGCGCGGGTGGGTCCGAGGGGCCGTCCGAAGGGCTCGACGAGGACGAGGTGCCCGAGGAACCGGCGGCGGAGTCGGCCAGCGTGTCCGGCGGTTCCGATGCGGTGTCGTCCGCGGCCGGAGAATCCGCGCCGCCGCGAGAAGTCGAAGATCCTGCCGAAGGTGCCCCGCTTGTGCGGGAGGTCCGGGAAGACAGGTGGGGGCCGGACCGAAGGAGCGAACCCGTCGCCCCTGAAGCCCGTGACAGGGATGATCTGTCGACGGACTCGGGTGAAGTTCCGGATACGGCGGAAGTCCGGGAAACCGACACGGCGGGTGGCTCCGGGCCGCCGAGTGATGGCCTCGTAGCCGAAGCTGATGAACCACCGGCGACCGGGCAATTCCTGGATCGGGTGAAGAGCGCGTTCGGCGGTGGCGACCGGGTGCGGGAGATCTCTGACACGGTGGACAGGCCGGATTTCCAGCTTCCCGGAAGGATGTACGGGCCCGACGCTTACGGGACTCCACTGGACCGGCCTGACGGAACACGTACTCCGCTCTTCGACGGTGTTCCCGGGCGGGAACAGACACAGCAAGGTGCCCTGGGAGACTGCGGGATCATCGCGACACTGGGAGCGGTCGCCGAGCATCGTCCACAGGACATCATGGATCGCGTCAAGGAGAACGAGGATGGAACTTACGAAGTGTCACTCAACGAGGCGAAGAGGGTGGGATCCGGGCGGTTCGAGCCGACGGGTGCCATCGTCAAGTTGACGGTGACCCGTGATCTTCCGGTCTACAGTGAAATGCCCTACACCCCGGCTTTCGCTGATTCCACGAATACAGGAGTCGCATGGGCGCCGATCATGGAGAAAGCGGTCGCGGGGATCGACCAGACGTGGAGCGAGGATCAGGAGGCGACATGGCAGTCGACCCACTCGAAAATGGATGGACTGCCCACCGGCTACACACGGTTGAACGTCGGGACCAAGTCAGGTGACAGAGCCGAGCTGCTTGTGCAGTTGACGGGCGAGCCCGCGCAGGTCTGGGATCTCCCGACCGGGTTCGATCACAGTGGCCGTAACCCGAAGACACAGTTCAGAGAGGACATCGGGGAGAAGCTCGCGGACGGGTGCCCGGTCATCGTCGCGACGCGGTGTCTCAAGAAGGACGAGTCGCCGTTGCCTGGCAAGCTGGTCGATGGTCATGCTTATGAACTGACCGGAATCGACGACCGCGGACGGTTCCTGTTGAGGAATCCGTACAATGCCAGCCACCCGAAACCCTTGACGTTCGATCAACTGAAAGACAGCATCCTTCCGAATTATGTCACCTTGGAGAAAAAGTGACGGTGCAGGAAATTGCGCTCTGGCGCAACATGCAGGCGAACAAAGGGTTTGCCCGGTTTTTCGTCAGGCATCTTTCCGAGCGTGAGGGTCTGTCGCCGCTCGTCGACCTCGTCGTCGTTGTCGACGGCGCCGAGGAAGACCATTCGCTGAAGCCCGGTGACGTGTTCCCGGTTCGCGACCAGGAATGGAAGCTGGAGCGGATCGAGGACCTCGACTCCCCGGCGGGAGACTGGACGGTCGTTCTCACTCGGGTCGAGTGAGAAGGAGAGGGCCGACTCAGGGCAGTTCGTTCAGGCGGGGCTCGAGCGGCTCGGCCGAGCGCAGGATCACCGCTTCTTCGAACAGTTCTCGTTCGACGAGGTGGTCGCGCCAGGGGTAGCGGATGTGCCAGCGGTCGATGACGTACCGCAGGAGGTCGAAGCGCCCGGCCTCGGCGATCGTTGCCGCGGCGGGCACAGGTTCGGCACTCGGCCGAACGGCGTACCCGAAAGGACCGCGCGCACGCGCTCAGCGTCGCTGCTCCAGACGAAGTGCTCGCGCACCAGGCGCGCGTTGAGCGGGGGGTCGTCCTGGGTGAGGAGCGCCGTTTTGTTGGGGGAGAGATCGTCCTCCGGATCAGAGGCCGAGGGGCGCGCACGGAACGTCACGGACAGGTTCGCGCCGCCGCCCCAGACGCCGTGCGCCGTTCCCACGGCGAGGGTGACGCGCATGATGACGAACGGGCCGATGCGCGACTCGGGTAGCCAGTAGGCCATCCGATAGGGGCAGTCGAACTGGGCGCACCATGTGTCCAGCTCCGGTTGCTGCCTGTAGTAGTGGAGGACATTCCTCCAGTTCAGCTCCGACAGACCCCGCAGTTCGGTGACGAATTCCTGCGGAGTGTGGTTCTGAGGGCTCATGGGCGCGCCTTGAGCTGCTGCACGAGGGCGCTCAAGGTCTCCTGGGCAGTGGCCAGGATGACGTCCGGGGTGTCGGAGAGGCACTCGCCTTCGGGGCCTCCGCTGAAGGTCGACTTCCGGCAGCCGAGTTCGTCCATCGGGTCTCCTGGAGGGTGCAGAGCTCGATCAGGTGCAGGTGCAGGTGCTGCTCGCGGACGACCCTGGTGCCGCCGTACCGCGTGTGCAGGGTGACCGTCACTCCGAGCCTTTCACCAGGGCGATCAATTCCGGCAGCGTGCCGCTGAACGTCGGCAGGAGTTCGTCCAGGGCGGTCCGCTGTTCGGACGTGCAGTCGTGCAGCAGTTCCTCGAGCGCGGGCGTGGCGGCGGCCCGGACGTAGTCCTGGAGGCCCCGGGAGAAGCGTTCCCGGAGTGTCTGCAGCAGGGCGTGGGCAGGGCGGGCCTGCCGCAGTACGTCCTCGACGGTGATCTCGGGCTGCCAGTCGCCGTCCGGCACGGCCGCCCACAGGGCGAGCGGTGCTGTCTCGCGGGTGAGGGCGAGGGTGCGCAGAAGATCCAGGCCGTCCTCCCGGGTGCGGAACAGGTGGAGGAAGACGTACTCGTCGACGTCCTCGACCACCAGACGGCGGACGAGATCCGCAGGGCAGTCCGCGTGGTCGGCCAGGAAGCACAACTCGTGGGACGGGATGCCTCGTTCGTTCCATTGGGCGGGCGCATCGGCCCAGCGGCGGGCCGCGTCCCAGTCGATCGGGTACCAGGGGTCCTCGGAGAGGGCACGGCTGTGGGCGAGGAGGTGATCCGGGCGGTCGAGGCCTGCCTGGCCATGACTGTCGAGGTGGCGGTGGAAGAGATTGTCGCGCGCTTCCTCGAAGAACTCCTTCCTCTGCTGGTGCAGGCTGACGGCGCGTTCCATGGCCGCGACGGCGCCTTCGGCCGCGGACAGCGCGTAGGCGTACCACTCCCCGACGCCCTGGTGGAGGGCGGGCAGCGCCTGCGCCCGCGTCAGCAGGTCGATGCGGTCGGACCGCGCCAGCAGCAGGCCCGCGACCAGCTGCTGATACGGCCACAGCACGGCTTGGCCGGGGGGCTTCTCCGCGGCCAGGGCCAGGAGGATGTGCTCCGGCTCCGACGACTCGAAGTGTCGGGCCAGCTCCCAGGGATCGACGAGCTCGGCGATCCGGTCGGCGAAGGCCAGTGTTTCGGGAAGGCGGTGGACGGGAGCGGTGCGGCCCGGTGCGAAGGGGACGCCCGTGAGGACGTCGAAGAGGTGCTTGGAGCTGCGGATACGGTCCGCCTGCAGCATCCAGAGGTTGAGCGCGGGATCGTCCCGTTCCAGCAGGGCCGTGATGATGTCACCGTTCGGGGCCGGCGGGTGGGGACCGTAGGACTGGTCCCTTTCCCGGTCCTTGGCCAGTTCTCGGTGCACAGGGAACTCCCCGCCCTTGACCAGGGCCCGCGCGGTCGTCGAGCAGTAGGTGGTCTGCTCGGCCAGCAGGAGGCGGCCGTCCGGGCCGAGCCGGTCGACGATGCGGTCGAGGGCGGGTTCCGGGGCCCAGGAGATCAGAGTTCGGACGTGGCTGGGGATCCCCTCCGGGAGGGACGACCGGACAGGCCACGGGCAAGGCCGCTCGGTGCGTACGTACTGCTTGGCTGTGTCGGCCAACTCCGCCATGGAATCCGGGAATTCGTCGCCCAGGAGTGCCACGGCCGCCCACCAGGTGTCCGGGTCAGTCCCGAGGCGTTCCTGCACACGCTGCTCGCCCTTGTAGGAGCTGTCCATCGAGAAGGCCGTGTGCGCCGGTGCGGTGGTCCACCAGCGGGCAACGAATTCGGGGGAGGAGTGCATGCGGTCGGCTCAACTGTTCCGTGAAGTGGTGAGAGGGGGCTGTCGTGCGGGGCCGTCAGCCCAGCTGTTCCGTCGTGCCGTCCGGGTGGATCAGGAGGCGGATGGCGCCGCCGTAGCGGTTGTCGGTGATGGTGGCCGGGGTGGGGGCGCCGAGTTGCTGGGCGCGTTGCTGGAGGATCGCCAGGACCACGTCCTGGATGTCGCCGTAGGGCGGGGCGGTGACCGGGACGCCGTCGATCAGACCGGCGTTGGGGGAGAAGACGTGCACCTGGGCGTCCGCCGTGGCGGGGGGTGGCGGCGTCGGTTCGGTCATCGGGGGTCTGGGTTCCTTCCGGCTCGGTTCCGGCTCGTTCCGGCTCGGGCGCTCTTCGCCTCGTCCTGCTCGGGGACGTCCGCGGCGAGGTCCATGGCCACGTCCGCGGTGACGTCCATGGTGACGTCGACGGTGCGAGCGTACGTGCCTCGGGCGAGGCGCTGAAGGCGGCCCGACTTGACGAGGGCGGACAGCACGTTGCTGATCGTCTTCGAGGGGTCGCCGTAGACGCCGGGCGGGAGGGCGCGCAGTACTTCACGGGCGGAGAAGGGGCCGGGGAAGGTCGACACGGCCGTTTCCACGGCGGCGCGGATGCTTGGGGTGGCGGGGCGGCGGGTGCCGGAGGGAGGGAAGGTGGCCTGACCCGTGGTGGTGGACGTCTTGCCGGCGGGGGCCGGGTGGGGGAGGTGCGTGCGGATGCCCTGCAATGCGGTGCGGATCGGCTCCAGGTGGACCTCGTCGCCGTCCGAGGTCGCGGCCAGCATGGTCACCACCTTCTCCATATTGGCGAGGGAGGAGGCCAGTTCGCGCAGCAGCGGTTCCAGGAAGTCGCGGCGCAGTGCCGCCACCGGGTCGGTGGTGGCGAGTTCGACGGAGACCGAGCCGGTGATGGTGCGGAGGGGGCTGAGGGCCTCCATGGCGGCCTCGGCGGGGCCGCAGAAGCCCTGGCCGCCCTCCGGTGCCAGCGCCTCGATGGCTTTCCGTACGGCGCGGAGGTTCTCCGGCATCTCCGGCGCGATCTCGCCGCCGGGCACGCTCGCCAGCATCATGACCAGTTGCTCCAGGCCGGTGAGCGTGGGCAGGGCGGAGCGGATCAGAGGGGCCAGCAGAGCCTGTCGTACGGCCTGGGCGGGATCCTCGTACGAGAAGGCGATCCGCTGCCCGGACTCGGCCGCTGCCATGTCCTCGCTCCTGCTTTCCGGGTGGGTGGGTCTGGGATGGTGGCCGCTGCTGTGTGTCTGCCGTGTGGTGGTGTGCTCGTGCAACTGCCTCGGGATGGCGGGCAACGCGCTTCGTGCGCTGGCCAGTTGGTCCTGACGTGCGTCGAACGCGTCGAGGATTCGCTCCAGCGTGGGCAGGCCGCGCTCGGCGGCGTGCCGGGCGGCCGGGTCGTTGGTCCGGGAGCGCAGGCGGAGCAGACGGCGGGACGTTTCGCCGGAGCTGTAGCCGGGGCCGTGCGCCAAGTGGGTGGGCAGGTCGCCGTCCACGTCGCCGACGCCGAGGGCGCGGCGGAGCCAGCGACGGTCGTCGAGTGTGGTCGCGGCCGCGTAGCCGTATGGCTCGGCGTGGGCGACGGCGTCCTGGAGGCATTCCGCCCACAACGGGCAGGAAGCGCACAGGTCACGGGCGGTGCGCAGCAGTACGAGGTGCTGGTGGCGCTGTTCGGGCGAGGTGTGCGGGATATCCGGGGGCGCCTCCAGCAGCGGGTGCTGGAAGACGTCCGGTCGGCGCTGGCAGGGCAGAGCGGCGTCGGGAGTGTGGGCCCCCGCCCCCGCTCCCCGTGCCGGCCCGCGCGCGGGGCGCGTGGGCAGCGCCGTATGGCTGGCCATAGGCATGTGTGTTGTCCCCCGTGGCGATACGTGATCGGGGGGGAGCCTAAAACGTTCTGTCAACCCGGTGCAACGCATCTGCAAAGCGTGTGCCGACTTGGCACAGTGACGAGACGAAACGTTCACATGGGCCTCAACTGTCCGTCGGGTCACTGGCTTTGCTCGTCCGCAGGCGGCCGATTGCCTGGCGCGCACGGCCCGCAACCGCTTTCGCGCCGCTTCCGCGCAGGGCCAGTACGCCGATCACTCCGAGGAACCCGAGCGGTACCCCGGCTTCGGGCAGGAACATTCCGACGACGGAGGCGATGACGAGGATCACATCCGCGAGGACGACGGTGAGGCCGCGCCGGCCCGGGTGGTCCTTCACCATCCAGGCGCCGAGGAGGGCCATGCCGCCGAGCGCCCAATAGCCGAAGGCGGCCTGGCCGGTGACGGTGGCGCTGGTGGACAGGCGGACCGAGTCCCCCACCGCGGAGAAGTAGCCGGTGAAGGCCGCGGAGAGGATGGTCGCCCCTAGGCCCAGGAGGAGTTGGGCGCGGCGGCGGAGCAGCCAGCCCAGTCCGCCGATGAGGATCAGGGCGCAGACCGTGACGAAGCTGGAGCCGCTCTGGGAGGCGAGGGTGATCACCGTGTACAGCGCGGCCACACCGAAGACGATGCGGGGGAGGAGACGGACGGCCCAGGCGTCGTTCTTCTCCTGGCGGAGGAAACGGCGGAGGTGGGAGAGCCGCGTGGCGGGTGCGGTGGGTGCGTCCGGCCGGTCGGTGGCGGGCTGCGGGGTGGTGCGGGGAGTGCGCGGAGTGCGGCTCATGGGTGGGGTCACACTCCCATTCCGGTGTCGCGTGACTGCTCGGGAGCCGGAGGGGCCTGCGTGGGAGCTGCCGGAGCTGTGGTCTTGTCCGGGGTGATGACCTGCTTCGCCTGGGGGGTGACGCCGGGCAGGAAGTTGTGGGCGTTGACGGCGGTTGCCTCCATTGTGGGGAAGGGGAGCGACTTGAGCAGCGCCGGTCCTATCTTGGCGTTGATTTCGACACCTGGGAGGTACTGGCCGTGGGTGCTGACGGCGACGGGCGGTGGTGCCGCCGGCGACTCTTGTTCCTGGCCGCGGAGTTCGGCCGCCCACTGCTGGTCCTCGACGCTGGGCAGGGTGATCTCGTGATCCGGGCGCAGGACCTTGATCTCCTCGACGAGCTTCTCCACGTCCGCCGCGCGGGCCGGACCGTCCATGGTCGCCACCCGGGCGCACACCTCCAGGACGGTGGCGCGCTGGGCCTCGGGGGTGGGGAGCGCCTTCAACTGCTCCAGGTCGAGGTGGCCCGCCTTGATCAGTGGCGTGGCATCCGTCTCCTTGTACGGGAACGTGTGGATCTGCGCGCGGACGGCCTGGGAGGCCAGCAACTCCTGTGTCTCCGGGGTTAGTTCCGCATACTTGTGTATCGGCGCCGGATACATGAACTGGATGATGTCGAGCTTGCCGTCCTGACGTAGCTGCCGGGACTCCGTCTGGTAGGCGACGGTTCCAGGGTTGAGCTCGGCCATGAAGAAGAGGGCTTCGCTCTCCGTCTTCGCGGCGTATTTCTGTGAGAGAGCGTCCCAGGCACTCGCAGCCATGGCCTCACCACTGGCCGCGTCCAGATTTAGGACGCCGTGGAGGGTCTTGTCCCACAGATGCAGTTCGCCCAGCTGCTGACCGCCGGGTGTTCCCTCCAAGTAGCGCACGGAATCCTGGGATATCGCATTCTCTACGTCGGCATAGGCGGCAGCGACGTGCATGCTGCGGATCTTTTCGCCCTCGCCCAGCTGCGGGTGATTCTCGAGGGCCCAGGACCAGAAAGCGGACTTCGTGTCCGGAGCCGGCAGGTCGACGTCCATCTCGGCGACGAGGCCGACGATGTAGGAGGGCAACTTCTCCGTCAGATCCTCCGCTTTGATACCAAACCGCAGGGCGCCCGCTCTCAGCTCCCTGGCGATCTTCCTGGCTTTGGCGTCCGAGAGGCCTGTGTCCAGATGGGCCAACGTGGCCCGTTCGCGCGCACCCGTGACGACTTCATCGGCCAGTTGCTGCTCGGTCACAAGGCCTCCGGCGGATAGCAGTCGACATTGATCAGTGCGCCTCGCGTCTCTCCCGGGAGAGGCGCGAGCCCGAGGTTCACGGTGAGCACCGTGACGCGGCCCTCTGGCCCGGCGGCCGGCCACACGGCCATTCGGTAGGGATCCATGTCCTCCAGGCGGTTCTCGCGCTGCACGAGCCAGTGGTGCTCACGCGGAGGCTCAGGG
Organism: Streptomyces sp. NPDC060000; assembly: GCF_042737375.1. NCBI lineage: Bacteria > Bacillati > Actinomycetota > Actinomycetes > Kitasatosporales > Streptomycetaceae > Streptomyces > Streptomyces sp. NPDC060000. The sequence continues at coordinate 28,644 of NZ_JBHWUU010000058.1, read as the reverse complement.
AACGCCGGGTCGTCCCAGCTGCCTGAGAACGCGGGATCGCCGAGCGCGGTGCGGGCCGCCGACTCGAACGCGCTCCAAGCCTCGGCCGCTCGCGTCAACACCAGATCATTCTCGTCCGCGCTGTCGGCACGCAGGTGCCAGGTGCTCCAGTTGAGGTTCTGCACCGGCGCCCATCCACCGCCGTGGACGGGGTACAGCGCCATGCGCTGCCCGGTGGCACTCTGGACGCTCAGGATCCGTTCACCCGGGAGGGGACGCCAGCCGAACAGCGCGCACCAGTCGTCCAGTGCCTGACCGGGGTTCGGCGGGCCCGCCCAGACGGCCGGCCAGTCCACGTGCTCCAGTCCCCTAAGTTCCTCGGCCAACTGCTCGGGGCCGCGGTCGATCCTGAGGGTCGTCATCGCTTGTCACCTTCCTCGCGTTCCGCACGGCTCCGGTTCATCCGTGTCGCGCCTGCCGACGGGACTCCGCGTGGTCGGGGTCATGGCAGACGAGTTCGATCCTCGCATTGGCCGGCACCGGACCACTTCGTGCCGTTGCACCGAGCGTCGCCCTGAGCTCGAACACCGGTGCCTGCGGCACCCGGAATCGCCACACTGCGACGCGGTGCGGGTCCTGGTGTTCCGTACGCCACCGGGCGTCGGGCCAGGCCCCCGGACCCGGCAGTTCCGGGAAGTCCGGCGTGTCCCAGGTGCCGTGCCAGGCCGGGTTTCCCAGCAGGCCGCGCAGGGCGGTCAGGGAGGCGGTCCAGCGGGCCTCCGCCAGGTCGGTGACGAGGGCGTTCTCGTCCGTGTCCCGGGCCCGGGCCGACCACACCGTGTGATCGATCCGGGTGACCGGGCCGCCGGGGGCGGCGGAGGCGAGATACAGGCGGCCGCCAAGTGCCGTACGGACGCGCAGTCCCGCCTCGGCCCACAGCGGACGCCAGCCGAACTCCGCGCACCACCTCGCCCGCTTCTCCGCGTCCTCCGGGACCCCCGCCCACACCATGGGCCAGTCCACCCCGATGAGCCGCTCCAGTTCCCCGACCAGTTGGGCAGGGGTGCGGTCGGCGGTCAGGGCGGGCATGGGGTGGCTCCTCGAAGCTTCTTACGGGCAGGTGGGCGGGGTCAGACGCGGCCGCTGGGGCCGCGCGGGTCCCGGGGCGGCGGCGGGGGCGGGGAGACAGGCGCCGACGCGGGCGCGGACGGCGCCGCGGGTGCGGGGCGGGGCCGGGGGGCCGGTGGCTGGGCCTGCTGCGGTGGCTGCTGGGCGGCCGGGGCCGGTCGGGACTCGGACGGCGGCGTCGGCTGCGGTGCGGGCTGGCCGGTGCCGCCGCTGACCCGGCGACCACGCTTTGGCGCGGGGGCCGATTCCGGGTCCGGTGCCTGCCGTGCCTCGAGCTCCTCGCGGGTCTGCTCGTACTTCATGCGTGTCGTTTCCGCGCCCTGGCGCTGGGTCTTGCGCTGCTCGCGCTTGGACGCACCGATCCAGCCCCACTGCTGCATCTTGTCGCGCCCCCTGCCACCGGCGGCGACCCTGTCCACCGTCCACGCGGTTCCCTTTGCCGTGCCGCTCGCGACGCGGCCGGAGGTCTTGGCGGCGGACGCGGCGAGACCCGGTGCCATGGCGGTCACCTTGCCCGCCGTGTCCCGGATACCGAGCACGTCCTCGCCGCCCGCGACCTGCGGGGTGAAGTTCCCGCCGAGGAGCTTCTTCAGCATCATCACGATGGCGATGGTGACGAGGAGCAGCATGAGCAGCTGGGTACCGAGGGCGACCTTGGCCGGCAGGATCATCTGGTAGAGGACCAGCAGCACGGTCAGGATCACACCGAAGCCCGCGCGCAGCACGAAGCTGTGGATGAACGTCTCCAGCCAGCTCTTCAGCATCTTCTGCTGGGAGGGGTGGATGCCGATCGTGGCCACCAGCGGCAGCAGGATGACCAGGATCAGGGTGACCGCGTGCCACAGCAGGGTCAGGGCGCTGAGGACGATGACCATCAGACCGACGATGAGGGCGGCGATGATGGAGTAGAAGGCGAGCCCCACCCGGTTGCCGGCGTTGTTGCCCGCCCAGTCGGCGAAGGCGACCCGGTAGATGTTCATGTCACCCACGTCGTCGCCCTTGTCCTTGCCACCCGCGATGTCCTGGCGGATGGGGACCCACTTGTCCTCGAACTTGTTGAGCTTCTCGCCGTCCTTGTTGGTCTTGGACTGGGCCACGAGCTGGATCACCCGCAGGTCCTCGCAGCGGGCGCCCTTGCCCCAGTCGCACGTCTTGTTCTTGTCGGCGGGGATGCAGACGCCGTCCCGGATCTGGCCGCCGCCCTTTTCCGGCTTCTTGAATACGCAGTTCTTGCCCGGGTCCCCGAACTGTCCCAGCGCCCAGGGCCGGAAGACGAGCGTGTCGTACATGGCGCAGCTGGAGATGCGCAGCCCGCGGTTGTACTCGCCCTTGTCCAGGTCGCACGGTGACTGAGTCTCCCCGGACACCCCGGCGAGGACGGTCTCGGTAAGGGCCGAGTTGGCCCGGGCTATGTAGGAGTCGGCGGTGCTCACGAACTTGTCGTAGTTGCCGCCCGTCAGGAACGCCGTGACGGCGACGATCGTCAGAGCCGACCACGAGATGCCCGCCCACACCTCGCGCATGTCGCCCTTGCGCCACTTGGTGAACACCCACAGGCCGACCAGCACGATCATCACCGGCACGGCCGGGCGCAGCACGTTCTCCTTCAGCGTCTTTACGACGCTGTCGCGTCCGTCGTAGAGGCCGGCGAGCGGGCTGGGGTTGGAGGCGGACTCCTTGATGGAGATCGCGGCCCGGGTCAGGATCTTGGTGCCGTTGAAGATGGAGTCGGCGATGCCGTTGTTGACGTAGGACATCACCGAGCAGTTGTCGGCGCCGCTGCCGACGTTTCCGTTGTTCTCGGAGGCGTCGCCGCGGCCCTTGAAGGTCTGGGACCAGTTCATGCCGCGCATGCCGTCGAGTTCGTACATCGTGTACTTGTCGGGGCTCTTGGGCATCTTCACCGCGCCGGTCGTCGTCCCGGAGTCGTCCAGGAGCGTCGTCGCCTGCTTGGTGTCCTTGTCCCACTGGATCACTGCGGCGAACATGGACTCGCCGTTGTTGCCCGGTGTGTCCATCTGGTAGCTGTCGTCGCCGGTGAAGTCGCAGGAGAAGCCCGCGTACGCCGGGGTCGGCATGGCCAGCGTGAGGGCCGTCAGGGTCAGCGCCACGAAGAGCAGGGCGCGGACGGCTGTGCCTGCCTTGGTGAGGGCGCGGCGCAGCGCTGTGCGCGAGGGCATCTGTAGTCCTTCGGGGAACACGGGGGCGGGATGGGGAAGGTCGGGGCTCGGATCAGCTGGGGAAGTAGTCGCTCAGGACGCAGCCGTCGACTGCCCCCGCCTCCTTCGTGAAGCCGCTCGGCACGGAGAAGTCCGCGTCGCACGTGAGATACCGGAGTCCGGACTTCTGCAGGGCCTGGAGTGCAGTGTCGCCCACCGGGACGACCGCGAAGTCCTGGCCGACCAGGAAATCGGCCCCGTCCTTCTTGACGGCGGTCTGGAATTTCTCCATGTCCTGGACGGAGAGCAAGGCGATGGGGTGGCCGGACTCGTCCGTGCAGACGCCGCGTTCCTTGATGCTCCAGGAGGGGTCCGCCGCCTCGTCAGCACCCCAGGCGCTGTTGTCGGCGTCGTGGTTGGCGTCGTAGTCGGCGCCCGTCGCCAGGTCCAGGCAGGGGGTGTACTTGTTCAGGTAGTACGAGACGGAGGCCATGTCCGACGCCTTGGGCAGGCTGCTGCCCGCGGTCTCCTCGGTGCTGCCGGCCGAGGCCGAACTCTTGCCGCCGCCGCTGCTGCTCTTGTCGTTGCCGTCGTCACCGCCGCACCCCGCCGCCCCCGTCAACGCGGCGAGGGTGGCGCCGATCGCGAGCGCTCGCTTGATTCGCATGGTGTCCGTCCTCAGTGCTGATGGGGGGGGTGGGGTCACACGGCCTGGGCCGCGCGGGCCCGTTCCGTCTCCTGGACCGTCGCCGGGTCCTCCTCCGCCTCCTGGAGGAACGTCCAGTCCCAGACGCTCAGGGGCGGGTTGACGCCCTGCCGGGCCGGTCGGGTGGTGCCGTTGGTGTCCGTGGCGGCGAGGATCTCCTTGAAGACCAGGTCGACGGCGACCGTGCCGACGCGCTTGTCGACGTCGCGCTGGAGACAGACACCCGTGCGGAGTTCCTGGAGGGCCGCGATGACCTTCGGGTCGTTCTCCGGGCGGCCCAGGAGCGGGGCCACCAGGGACGCCTCCTGCGCCGACTTCTGCTTGAAGGCGAAGACCGTGTGGATCTGGTTGGCGCCGCCGCTGCGGGCCTCGGAGTCCTCGATCTGGACCAGGTCGATGGCCTGCTGGGTGATCAGGACGGTGACCGCCAGGTAGGAGCGGCCCTGCTTCAGCGCGCGGCGCATCAGGTCGCGACCGGACTCGGTCGCCGTGACGACGTACGCCTCGTCGACGAAGAGCGCCTTGGGGCGCAGGCCGATCTCGCCGGTCACCGGGTTCTTCTCGTAGCCGACGTCGAGCATCTGGCTGCCCAGCTCCACGACCGCCATCAGGGCCGTTGCCGCGAGGCGTTCCGCCGGGTTCCAGCTGCGCGGGTCGGAGGCGGCGGGGGACTGGAAACCGCGCAGGGTGATGACCGTGCGGCGCTTGCGCATGCTGGACAGGGTCTGCGGGCGCTCCGCGAAGGAGAGACGGGCGTAGGGGAGCGTGCGCAGCTCGGTCAGGAGCATCTGCGCGAGCTTCAGGTCCTTGATCGCTTCCCGGTCGCCGCTGGCCACCGCTTGGTCGTACGCCGCGACGACCTCGTCCACGACCTGCCACAACGTCGGTCGGGGGACGGCCACTTCGGCGTCGCGGGCCGACAGGCCCTGCTCGACGGCCTGGCGGATCGCGGAGTTGTAGCGGCCGATGACGGTCGCCATGCCTTCGATGACGGGAAGGCGTACACGCTGGTAGTCCTCGTCGCCGAGGAAGCCCCGGAGCATGGTCTCCGCGAGCAGGCGGCCCGCCGGGACGTCGCGGGCGATGACCCACGGGTCCAGGACGCCGGCCTGGCCTTTGAGGAGGTCGACGACTTCCGTCTCCGCCCAGAAATCGGGGTTCACCGGCTGGAACTTGCTGGCCGGAGTGCCGAGGAGGCCCGCCTCCGCGTCGCCCGCGAAGTCCGGGTCGTTCACCTGGGCGCCGAAGCCCAGGTAGTAGCAGAGCTGGGCGAAGTCGGTCTTCGGGTCGATGACCAGGCAGCGGACGCCCGACTCCGACTCCTCGTAGAACTTCTGTAGGGCCAGCGAGGACTTGCCACCGCCGGACGCGCCGACGATGGCCAGGCCACCGCCGTCGTTGCGGGCCGGGCCGACGTGCAGCGAGTAGTGGACCGGCATCTTGCCCGCCCAGCCGACCAGGTTGCCGACCCAGCCGAGGCGCTTGCCGGAACGGTGCTCGGGGTTGTCGCCCAACTCCGTTCCCGCGGTGGGCAGTCCGGCACCCAGCTGTTCCACTTCCTGGAGACGGAGGTAAGGCGCGATCGGCAACTTGGGAGCATCTCCCGGAAGTTGGGACTGGAGCAGACGCCACTGCTGCCGCGTCGGACGCAGCAGCGTGACCTTCAGGTCCTGCTTGAACTGCATCTCCAGCACGCGGCGCCGGCGCTCCAGCTCCTTCACGTCGTGCGCCGAGATCGTGAAGCGGATCTGCGCCTCCATGCCCGGCATCTTGTGCTCGTCGATGTCGTCGACGAGCTCCTGGGCGCGGGTGACCTGACTGCCCAGCTTGGTGTCGGGGCTGCGGCCGGAGTTGGCCATGTCGTTCATCTCGTCCACGAGGTTGCCGCGGATCTTGTCGGCGCGATCCTTGAACTTCAGGTACGGGATGAGCGTGAACCGCATGTCGATCTCGACCGGGAAATCCACGTGCTGGGCGGCGTAACGCGCCCACGCGGTCGACTGGCGGAAGCGGGTCTCGGCCGGCCAGTTGGCGGCGACGAGGGTGGTGGTGTAGCTGGTCTGCTGCTCGCCGGTGACCTCGTCGTACTGGTTCAGCACGATGTGCGTCTTGCGGTTCTCGCCGGAGAAGTCGACGACCAGGTCGAACTGGTTCGGTCCCCAGGCGCGCGACCCGAGCACGGGCTCCGGCGGGACCGGCAGGTCGCCGTGGAGTGGCTTGCGGATCAGCCAGACGAGTTCCTCGCGGCTGAGCGGGGTGCCCTTGAGGCCCTCCAGGCTCTCGTGGACCTCGATGGCGACCTGCGTCCACTCGGCGAGGACGTGTGGCGAGAGATACTCGTCCGTGACACCGGTCGCGGTGGCGGCGGCCTGGTCGGCGGCGCCGCGGACGCCCTGGAGGAGGCCGGGTTCGTCGTACGGCTCGTCGTCCTGGGCGACGACACCGCTGCCGCCGTTGGTGCGCTTCAGCGAACCGAGCTTCACCAGCAGGATGTTGCGCTCGCGCTTGGCACCGATGCGCTCCTGGTACTCGGCCTTGCGCAGGTTGTACGCCTTGTAGTTCTCGGTGGGCTCCCAGGCGATCGCGTTCAGCTCCTCCGCCCAGGTCATGGCGGTGATCGGCTGGTAGACCTTGCGGTAGTGGCACTCGACGTTGCGGTCGCCGCGGGCCAGGTTCAGCAGACCGCGGGCCGGGCCCTCTGCCATCGCCTGGAGCTCGCCGGCGTTCAGGTACTCGTCGATGGCGTTGGGCAGGACCATGCCCGTCCACACCGAGTCGCCGTGCACGAAGATCATGTCGTCGGCGTAGCGGTAGGGGAGGCGGAGGTCCTCACGACGGGCGGCGGCCGACGAGCCGGACGGCTTGGAGCGGGAGGAGGACGACTGCCTCGAGCCGCCCTGGCCGTTCTTCTTGCTCGACGAGGCGGCCATGATCATGGCGACCACGAAGAAGGCGGCCGCCCCGCCCAAAAGGATCAACATGAACATGGAGGAGTCACCCTGGGGTAGTTGACGTGTAGGGGGTCAGCGGTAGGTGGAGAAGGCGCTGCCGCGCTCGGAGGCGGCCCGGCGCGCGGCTTCGTAGCGGGACTGCCAGCGGGGCGAACCGGGAGTGAAGAGGATGACCTGCCAGTGCAGCTCCTCAGGTTCCTGGTCGGCGGCGAGCCCCTGGAGGCGCTTGGGCTGGAACCACCAGTCGGTCCACACCACGATCTGCTGGCTCAGCGTGAGCGCCGAGGGCAGCGGCCGTCCCCAGACGAAGTAGACGGCGAACGGCGGCCCGAAGTAGAGGATCGACGTCCACATCGACATTCCCAGGAAGGGCAGGAAGGCCGACATCGTGAACAGTGCGATGAGCCAGATCAGCCCGAAGCCGAAGGCTGCGCCCAGCGCGGGCAGCAGCAGGCCCGGCAGCGGGATGTTGCCCCAGTTCCAGATCCGCTTGGGGCGGTTGACCAGGTCGGTGTGGTCGTACGCGACCAGCGGCTCCGGTGCCTCCTGGCTCATGACTGCGAACTCCCCTGTTAGGGACGGCTACTGACGATCCATCCGGCGACGGGTCCGTCAGCCGTTGCCGCCGCCGATCTGGCCGCCGAGGTCGATGAGCAGACCGGCGAGGCCGGTGGCGCCGCCGATGATGAGGGCGGCGAGCGCGATCATGCCGAAGCCCTGGAATGCCTCGCGCATGCCGTCGCCGCGCTTCATCGACAGGAGCATGCGGATGCCGAGGATCAGGAGGGCGATGACGGCGACCATCGTGCCGGCGTTGCGGAGGATCGTCTCGATCTCTCCGAACATGTCCTCCATGGTGGTGGCGGCCAAGTACACGGTGTTTCCTCTCAAGTGGTCGAGCAGTAGGACGGTGGCAGGGGGAGGGCGGTACGGGCCCGGACGGGAACCGCCGGGCTGCGGCTCTCGGACTACGGAGTGGTCGCGGGTGCGGAGGCGGGGCCGGATGCGGAGGCGGACGTCGAAGGGCCGGGTGAGGGGGAAGCGGTGCCTGTGGCGGCGCCCGCGTCGTTGTCGGCCCGTCCGCCCTGTGAGTCGAGCACACCGCCGCGGATGTCCTTGATGAACCAGCCCTGGGCCGTGTTCACCACGGTCATCCGGTAGGCGCGGCGCACCGTCTCGCCCTTCGGGTCGCCCCAGTCGACGACCACGCGAACCTCGACGGGCTGCCCGACGGGGTACGTGTAGGGGTCGGTCTTCTGCAGGCTCTTCGGGACGAGCGCGACGACGTCGTTGATCGTCGGAGTCGTCAGCCGGCCGGACAGGCCCGACGTGGCCGACTGCGAGGCGTCGGTGGTGGTGAAGCGGGTCATCGCGGTGGCGTCGGAGGCGCCCCAGGCCGTGAAGTAGCCCGGCAGCACCTGCTGCTGGAGCTGCTGCCCCAGAGCGTCGTCCGCGACCTCGTTGTCCTGGTCGATCTCCGGCACGTCCGCGCGGGCGGGCAGCGGCATCTGGCCGACGTCGCCGGCGACGCGCATGCCCTCGCCCGTCGTGAGGTCCTTCACGTAGACGGGGACGGTGAGCGTGGTGAGGGTGCCGTCGTCGGTACGGACCTGGACCCCGATGTAGCGGCCGTGGTCGCCGTACTCGGCAAGCGTCTCGGCGGTTCCGTCCCAGGCGGCGGAGACGGCGGTGGAGGTTCCCTCGCCGCTCCAGCCGCATTCGGCGTCGACGCCGGCGGAGGCGTAGCGGGCGAGGTTCACGCGGCGGGCGGACGCGGTCTCCGGGGAGAACGTCATGCACAGCAGGGCGTACTGCTCCGCGAAGGTCGCCGCCTGTTGCGTCGGGAATTCGGTGAGGCGGTACTTGGTGACGTCGGCGGTGTCCAACCCGGCGGTCTTGGGCCCGGACGACTTCCCGACCACCAGCCCCATCACACCGCACGAACCCAGCGCGAAAACACAGGTGGTGATCAGCAGGGTGGCGCGGAGCGCGACGTGCGTGCGGCGGCCACCGGTGGAGACACGGCCACCGGGCTTCGGGACGACGAAGTCGCGTTGGGGGCGGGGCTTCGGGGCGGCCTCGGCCGGGACGGTGGTCCGGGCCGCCGTGGCGGAGACGCCCGCCGTGGGCCCGGGCGAGACCGTCGGGGCGCCGGCGGCGGGGGCCCGGTGCGCGGGCGCGGTGGCCGCCTGGGCGGGGTGCGGGACGGCCCGGGCGGTGGGAGGGGCGGCGTGGGGCGCGGCGGCCGTCGCAGCACCGCCCCTCTTGCGCTGTTCCTTCTCCGTCTTCTTCTGCTCGTACGCCGCCTTGCGTGCCGCGCGCTCCCGCTCGCGCTTCTCCTTCTTCGACTCGCCCTGGGAAGGCGCCTCACGCGGCGGCAGCGACGGTACGGCGGCCTGGCCGGCCCGGGGCGTGTTGCGCACCCAGGCGGCGGCGACCTGCGCGCGGGCCGCGTCGGAGGGGAGTTGCTGGGGCTGGGGCTGGGAAGCCTGCGGGGCGGTGGGCTGCGGCTGCTGCGGGACGGGGGCCTGCTGCCCTTGTCCCTGCCACGCCTGCTGCTGCGGCTGCTGGGGAGGACCGAAGGACCCGGGCTGCCCGGAAGGCTCGCCTCCGCCGACCGCGCCAGCAGGGCTGTTGTGGTCTGTCATCGAGTCGGATACTCCAGCGAGTCGGATTCCCGTCCGCCTGAGCGCGTCACGACCGCACCGCACGACGGGCCCTGGCCCCAGCCAGGTGCCCCGGCAGTGTGACAAAGACCTGCCACGGGACCGGTGTCGCTTTCCTCGTCGGGAGAGGAGGAATTCCCGGCCGGTGCTCATCGGGAAAGATGTCGGGAAAACTGGCAGGGACATGTCGGGAAGGTGGGTCGTCGCACCGGCTGCCCTCGGCCCACAATGCGCGGGGCAGGTGGTCTGCCCGACGTACCGATGTACCCGGCACCACCCTTGGACCCGACGGACCCGGCGAAGGACGAGAGTTGAGCGACCACAGCGGGCATCCGCAGCAGCCCGACCCCCGCCTCCTGGGCGTGCCCCAGCAGGCGCCGACGGGAGGCCAGGCGCCACCGCCCCTCCAGGTTCCCCAGGCCTCGCAGGTCTTCCAGAGCGACCACGCCTGGGTCGACGGCTACGAGCCCGGCAACCCGTGGCAGGCCCGCCTGTGCGTGGAGACGCCGTACGGAACCTTCGCCTATCCGCTCACACCGAACACGATTCCCGAACTCCTCGAGCAGATGGTCCTGGTGGCCCAGGAGCAACAGGGCCTGCCGGTCGGGATCGACGACGATTCCCAGCCGTCGCCGTCCGACGACGAGGACGACGGTGGGGAGCAGCCGCACCTGGGCGCGCGCCTCCAGGGCGGCCGTGCCGCGCGGATGACCGGCTGGGCCGTCGTCCACGACCTGTGGGAACGCGAGGACCCGACGGCGCGCATCGTGATGGGCGCCGTGGTCGTCGGGCTGCTGCTCCTCGGTATCTTCCTGACCTGAGAGCGCTGACAGATCGAGTGATCTCCTGACCGAGAACGACCGAAGGGGACCCATGTCGAGCAGTTCACCGCAGGAGTCGAATGATGACTGATACCGAACCCGCAGCCGGGGAACCGGAGTTCTACTTCGCGGACGTCTTCCTCTTCGTCGCCGACTACCTCGCCCAGGTGATCCGCCGCCGTGTCAACGGCTCGTCGGCCACCTGGTGCCCGAAGTGGTGGGAGCACCCCGAGGCCGGCGCCCGTCTGTCCGCGCTCTGGCTGGCCTGGGAGCATCTGCGCCAGGACCCGGCGCTCGGCATGTCGACGTGGTGGCTGCACCACGCGGACCCGCATCTGCGGGTCCTGATGGACGCCGACTCGGGTCCGTTCGCGGCCTGTTCGCCAAAGGAAGGGCACACGGCCTACCCGTTCGACCCGCTGCCGGTCGACCCGCGGCCGGAGTGATCGCCGTCAGCGGGCGGGGGAGGATGACGCCGTGAACCGTTCGGAGAAGAAGGAGCGAGAGCAGCGCCTGCAGAAGGTGCAGGCGGCCTACGAAGCCGACGACCTCCTCTACATGACGACGCTCGACGCGCCGCCCCACCCGCACACCGCTCTGGGCCTTGCCGTCGGGCAGGAGAGGTACAGCGCGATGGAGGCGGTGTTGAGCATGCAGGCACACGCGGAGTCGCTCGGCGCCGACGGTGTCCTGGGCGTCAGCATCTGCGCGTACCCCGCGCCCTACCAGCACGCCAACGGCTACTACGTCGCCTACGGCACCGCGGTGAAGTGGGCTCCGACGGAGTGACCGCGGCCTTTGGCGGAGCGCGACCGGGGCGAGTTCCTGCACCGTCGTCCTCTCCCGAATTCCCGCTCGACTTTCCCGAGTGAGCGGCCCCCTTTCCTCGCCGGGAATCCTCGCAGCCCCCCTCGCCCGCCTCCACCTACCGTGTCCCGGTCACCCGCCGTACCGGCTCAGCACAAGGGAGGCGCGGGAACGTGGATCTGCCTGCGGAGGGCAAGCGCTCGGGGCTGCTGGCCCTGGCGGTGCTCGGTGTTCTTCTGATCGCCGTGCTCACGGTGTTCACCGTCTTCGACGGGGACGAGGAGAGCGGCGACAGCGGTTCGGCGACCCCTTCCGCGCCGTCCGAAGGGCAGGACGCCGCGAACGGGGACACCGGAGCCGACGGCACACAGGAGCCGAGCGGGGGCGCCACCCCCATCGTCGCGCTCACCGAGGTGGCCAAGGCGCACGAGGTCATGACGAAGTACATGGCCGGCCTCAGCACGTACGACCACACCAGCAAGCCGGCGGCCTGGAGCGGCCCGCTGCTGGGACTGACCACCGGTGAAACGCAGATGGAGCAGGCCACCACCCTGCCCACCGGCAAGGAGTGGGCCCAGTGCGAGGCCGACCGGTGCTCCTCGAAGGGAACGGCGACCGTCGAGCGGGACGCGATGATCTCGGATGATCTGGTGCGTGACAGTGGCCGTTCGATCTCCAGCGTCGTGAGCGTGACCGCCGCGCGGACCGCGAACGGCGGCACCGCCACGGAGTCCAACAAGTGGCTGGTGACCGTCAAGGAGGAGAGCGGCCAGTGGGTCGTCTCCGGCTTCGACATCTTCGGTCTCGGCGACGTGGGCGCCTCCGACGAATCGGGGGAATGAGCCGACATGGTGGCACCCGCCGTACTCGCGGCCGCGCAGAAGGCCGCGAAGGTCGCCAAGACCGCCAAGAAGGCCCGTCAGGCCGCGTCCGGGGGAGGTGGCCGGGACGACGGCAAGGGCAAGGGCAAGAGCAACCTCAAGCTCTGGCTCGTCCTCGGTGGCAGCGGGGGGCTGCTGACCTTCGGCGGCATGTCCCTGGCGATCGTCGTCCTCATGGGCATGATCGGCGGGACCGGCAACGGCGCCGTCGCGGCCGCCTGCGGCGACTACGCCGACAACGCGAGCGCCGGCAACACCGGTGACGCCGCGGCCACCAATCCGATCCTGCCGGCAGGCAAGATGTACATGCCCAGCGAGACCGCGCGCAACGAGATACCGCCGAAGATGATCCTCGCCGCGATGCGCGCCGCCGCCCGCTACGACGGCCTCGACTGGGGGCTCATCGCCGGACAGATGTACCAGGAGACCAAGTACGGCCAGGACAAGTCGGCCGCGCCCGGGGGCAAGAACTCCCTCGGCTACATGGGCATCCTGCAGTTCGGCACCCCCGCCTGGACCGACTACGGCGCCGACGGCAACGGCGACGGCAAGAAGGACCTCTACAACATCGACGACGCGGCCTGGGCCGCCGCCAACTTCCTGCACGCCAAGAAGGCCGAGACCGCTCCCTTCAAGGCACTGCAGACCTACTCCGGTTCGACGGCGTCCAACACGATCTACCCGCGTGTCGTCATCACCCAGGCCACCCGCTACCACGGGGTGCTCACGGGTGATCAGGACCTGATCAAGCGCTGGTACGCCCATCTGAAGGCGACCGTCGAGAAGAACCCCGACTTCCCCACTCTCGGGCAGCAGTCGGACATCCCGGAGCCGGTCGGCAACAACGCCGAGCCCGGCAACGCGCTCAGCATCGCCGCCACATCGCCCCGCTCGTGGTCCACCCCGGCACTGGACGGGAGCGACGGGGCGAAGACCACCACGGCCATGGCACCGGCCGCGTACGGCACGAGCACCCTCGACTCGACGGGTGTCACCACCGTGGCGTTCCCCGCCGCCAAGCAGCCCACGGGCGGCGCCGGCTGGCAGTGGCCCCTGAAGGAGGGCACCTACACCCTCGGCACCAAGTACCACGAGAACGGCAGCATGTGGAGCCTCGGCTACCACACCGGCCTCGACCTCGTGGCCACCTCCGGCACCCCGATCTACGCACCGGCCGACGGCAAGGTCGTCCACGCCGGTCCCGGCGGCTCGTACGGCAACGAGACGGAGATCCAGCACGCGGACGGTGTGATCACGCTCTACGCCCACCAGACGTCGATCAAGGTGTCCGTCGGACAGACCGTGAAGCGCGGCCAGCAGATCGGCACCGTCGGCGCGACCGGCAACGTCACCGGACCCCATCTGCACTGGGAGGTCCGCATGCCGGGGGTGGACAACCCGTTCGTCGCCGGTCAGGACGCGGGCCCGGGCATGGTCGACCCGCAGGAGTGGATGAAGGGCCGGATCACCGCCAGCCCGGACTACGGCACCGTTCCGGGATCCACCGACGAGGGCCAGGACCAGGGCAAGGACGCCCAGTACGCCGCCTGCGCGCAGGAGAACGGCAGCGCGGCCGTCGCCCCGGACGGCGCCGGTGCCTCCGGCGTCATCCCCGACTCCGACGACCCGGTGATCCGCGCGGTCCTCGGCTGGGCCCAGCGCGGCATCGGCGTCCCGTACGTGTTCGGTGCCCCGCGGCTCCAGGGCGAGAACCCCACCAGCTTCGACTGCTCCAGCTTCACGCAGTGGGCGTACTACATGGCCAGCGGCGGGAAGATCGACATCGGTACGACGACCTACACACAGGAGCCCTACCTCAAGAAGTACGAGGTGCCGCTGTCCGAGGCCCAGCCCGGCGACGTCATCTTCTTCCGGCCGGAGGGCAATCACTCGGGGCACGTGGGCCTGGTCTGGGACTCCAAGGGCCACAAGATCATCCATGCTCCGCGTCCGGGCAAGTCGGTCGAGTTCAGCAAGTGGGACTACCAGGACCAGATCACCGGCGTCTACCGCGTCCCGATCCCCCAGGGCACGAACCCGGTCGAGGGCGACGGCACGGGCAAGGCGAAGGGCGCCTGAGCCGGTGGCGACCTCGCGGCACCTGAGGCCGGTCGTCGCCGGGACCGTCCTGTCTCCGGAACTCGTCACCTGCTGCCGAAGCGGTGACGCTGCGGCAGGCGCGGACGCGGACGCGAAGGCGCAGGCGCAGGCGGCCGGCCGGGCCGGACCCGGCACGTCGGCCTCCGCGGCCCGACCGGCGCTCTGCCCGGGCGAACCACAGGACGCCGGCGACGAGGACATCCGGCCGCGTGCCGTGACCCGCGGTGCCCTGTACGCCGAGCTCGGTCAGGAGGACGCGACCATGGAGAGGGGGGACCGGGACACTGCTCGGCACGCTCCCCGAGGACGCCGACATGCCGATGGAGTTCACGGGCGACGGCTGCCCGCTCGGCACCGCCCTCTTAACCTTCGCGGCGACGAAGTCCTGACCGGACCCTCGACCGAGCCCCCCAGACACTTTCCGAAGTCCAGAAAGGACGGACCCGCGGGTGACCGCAGAACAGCAGAAGAAGCCCCGCGCCGAGGACGACTGGACCTTCGAGATCGTCATCGCGGTCGCTGTCGTGCTCCTCGTGGGGGCCGGTGCCTGGCTGGCGGCGAAGATCGGGGCCGGGTACTCCGACGCGCCCGCGCCGGCCGCCAACCCGCTGACGTTCCTCGTCGAGGTGCTCAAGGGCGACTACAGCTGGCCGGGTTCCGCGGCCAGCGCCGTCGCGGCCGGGGAGGCGGTGGTGGCCGGGATCCTCGGCCTGGCCGCCTACCGGGTGCGGGAGCGGTTCAGGAACAAGCCCAAGGTGGACGGCGCCGCCCAGCACCTCGCGAAGGGCGAGGAGCTCGGCAAGCTGACCATGAAGGGCGCGGCCGCCACCGCCGAGCGCCTCGGCGTGCAGTCGCGCACGCCCGGCGTGTTCATCGGCCGGTCCGTCAGGGGGCGCCAGCCGCTGTACGGGTCGTACGAGGACATGCACGTCGACATCTGGGGCCCCCGGACCGGTAAGACGACCCGGCGGGCCATCCCCGCCATCCTCGACGGGCCCGGCGCCGTCCTCGTCACCTCCAACAAGCGCGACATCGTGGACGCGACCCGGGGTCCGCGGACCGCGCGCGGGCCGGTGTGGGTGTTCGACCCGCAGCAGGTCGCGCAGGAGGAGCCGAGCTGGTGGTGGAACCCGCTGTCGTACGTCACCGACGTCGCCAAGGCCCGCAAGATGGCCGACCACTTCGCCAGTGGCTCGCGTGACGCCAACGCCTCCACCGACGCCTTCTTCGACCCGGCGGGACAGGACCTGCTCGCCAACCTGCTGCTCGCCGCCGCCTGCGCCAAGGCGCCGATCACCCAGATCTACACCTGGCTGTCCAACCCCAGGGACGACGCCCCGGAGCGGATCCTGCGCGGCGCCGGGCACGCCATGTCCGCGGACGGGCTGGCCGGCGTGATCAACGCCCCCGACAAGCAGCGCAGCGGAATCTACGGCGTCGCCCAGCAGATGGCGTCCTGCCTGGTCAATCCCGAGGTCAACCGCTGGGTCACGCCGCCCGCCGACGAGTACGCGGGGGAGTTCGACCCGCACGCGTTCGTCCGCGGGGCCGGCACCCTGTACTCCCTGAGCCGGGAGGGGCGCGACTCCGCCGGGCCGCTCGTCACCGCGCTCACCGTGGCCGTCGTCGAGGCCGCCGAGGAGTACGCCACCACCCAGCGCGGCGGCCGCCTCCCGTTGCCCCTCGTCGGTGTCCTCGACGAGGCGGCCAACGTGTGCCGCTGGCGGACGCTGCCCGACCTGTACTCGCACTACGGCTCGCGCGGCATCATCCTGATGACGATCCTCCAGTCCTGGGCGCAGGGCATCGAGGTGTGGGGCGAGCGCGGCATGGAGAAACTGTGGTCCGCCGCGAACGTCCGGGTCTACGGCGGTGGCGTCTCCGACACCCGCTTCCTCGGCGACCTGAGCGAGCTGGCCGGCGAGTTCGAGCTGCGTGAGTACCAGACCAGCCGTGAGTCGGAGTTCGGCGGCTGGTCCGGCAACCGCGCGATCAGCGAGTCCACGCGCCGGGAACGCGTCCTGCATGTCTCCGACCTCGGCGCGATGCCGCCCGGCCGGGCCCTCGTCCTCGCCTCCGGCACCAAGCCGGTGCTGGTGGAGACGGTCCCGTGGTGGGAGGGCGCGTACGCCGCCGAGGTCCAGGCCTCACTGAAGAAGTACGACCCCGGGGCGCGCTGACGGCCGTAGCCCGACTCCGTCCGTACCTCGACTCCGTCCGTACCTCGACTCCGTCCGTACCTCGACACCGAAGAGGGGCCCGGAGGCTGATGCCTGCGGGCCCCTCGTCGTTCCACCGCTCAGGGGGTGGGGGATCAGATGCCCACCGTCCGCCGGCGACGCGTGCCGAACCACGCCGCCGCACCGCCGACGGCCAGCAGGACGGCTGCCAGGGCGCCGTAGAGGACGCCGCCCGAACCGGTGTTGGCGAGCGAACCGGTCGCGCTCGTGGTGCCGCCGGTGGTGCCGCCCGTGGCGGTGCCGCCCGTGGCGGTGCCGCCCGTGGTGGTGGCCGCGGAGCTGGACGCGGACGCCGACGGGGTCGCCGGGGCGGAGGTGGAGGGCGAGGGCGACGCGGACCCCGACGGGGTCGCCGACGGCGAGCCCGAAGCCTCGGCCGGCCCGGCCGTCACCTTGGTGGTGCTCGACTTGAAGTATCCGGAGTCGTCCATGGAGATCAGCGCCTCCAGCGGTACGGCCGTGTCCTTCTTGATGTCGCTGTGCTCACCCAGCGAGAGGTAGAGGTCGATGCTCGCGGTGCCGGAGGCCGCGCCGAAGCCCTTGGGCAGCGTGGGCAGTTCCCACATGCTGTCGTTGGTCTCCTTCAGCTTGACGATCTCGCCGCCGATCTTCGCCTCCAGGACGAAGTCGGGGTGACCGGCGCCGTCGCGGAAGTCCTGCGCGGAGACGGTGCGGTGCAGCTCGGCGGGGAACTCACCGGGACCGTCGGCCTTGGTGCTGAGCGTGAGGGAGGCACGCTGCCCCGGGCGGGCGACGACGTCGGTGTTCTTCGCCCAGGTCAGGTCGAGCTTGCCGGGCTTGATCTGCGGGTCGGCCTTGAAGTGGACCGTGTTGCGGGCCGGGTCGTCGTCGATGTCGCCGACCAGCCGGCCGGCGGTGAGGGTGAAGTCACCGTCGTTGGTGGGGTAGGAGGCGCCGAGTCCGACGGTGACCTTCCAGGTGAACTCGGTCTTCGCCGGGATGGAGAAGGCGGAGAAGGCCTTGCCGGAGGCCGGGTAGAACTCGCCCTGGAAGAAGCCGTCCTGGTGGCCGATGGCGGACTTGGTCGCGGGCGCGTCGATCGCGGTCACGTCGAAGACGATGGAGTCCTTCAGCACCGGGCTCGGACCGTCGGGCTCGCCCGGCAGCCAGGCGGAGAAGTCCTGCGCCTTGTCGGAGGAGTTGGTGACCGTGAGGATCATCGACTCCGTCGCCCCGCCGCGCTTGAGCGGACCGTCGGGGGTGGGCGCGCCGAGCGACATCTTCAGCGCGTGCCCGCCCGCCTTGTCGGCGGCGACGGCGGTGGCCGGGACGAAGGCGGCGCCGGCGACAGCGGTGACGACGGCGGTCGCGGCCACGGTACGCATGCGGCGGGCGGCGACGGAACGAGCGGACATGATGAATCCCCCCAAGGAATCAACAAGGGTCTACGAAGACGGAAGAGTTGAGCCGGCCGAGCGAGTCGGGCCGGCCGAGAATGCCGGGAGCGCTGAGCGAGAGTTCTGAGAGAGCTGCGCGACGAGAGAGCCGCGAAAGGTGAGAGGCGCGTTACCGCCGGTTCTGCCTGTCCCCCCGGCGGCTCGCGGTGCACTCATCTTCACCCGGTTCTCATATTTGATCAATCGCCGGTTCGTCACCACTTCGCAACAGCGCCGGAAGCGGTAATTCCGCTGGTCAGGGGCCGATGGCCGGAGCGTCGCGCACCGACTGCGACGCGGTGCCGTCCACCGTCGCATCGCGCCGCCGGGCGGGGTGAGCGCGACGTCGTCGTGCCCCTGTTCCCCTTCGGTCCCCCGCCGGGTCCGCGCCGGTTCTTCGCTATCCCTCCGCGTCGTCTCCATGTGTCTTCACTCGCTAAGCGGAGGGTGATGTTGCTACTTCGTTAAGTAGTTCAGCTTGACGCCGGTGGCCGCCGCCGCGTTGTCTTTTTCAGACACCTGGGTCCAACATGCCGCACCCATGTCCGGATCGCACCTAAACGCACCTGAAGTGAGCCCCCGAATGCGTCGTATCGCCATAGCTGTGGTCGCCTCCACGATGTCCCTCTCACTCGCCGGGTGCGGGGTGCTGGGGGCCTCGGAGAACAGCAGCAGTGCGACACCGACCCGGAGCGACGAACTCACGGTGGGCGTGCTGATGCCGGAGGAGACCAACACCCGGTACGCGGACTTCGACTACCCCATCATCAAGAAGAAGGTCGCCGAGCTCACCCAGAACAAGGGCACGACCGAGTACGCGAACGCCGACGGGGAAGCCAGGACCCAGAACACCCAGATGCAGAAGATGATCGACGACAAGGTCGACGTCATCCTGCTGGACGCCGTCGACTCGAAGGAGATCGCGACCCTGGTGCAGAAGGCCAAGGACGCGAAGATCCCCGTCATCGCCTACGACCGCCTGGCCCAGGGGCCGATCGACGGGTACGTCTCCTTCGACAACGAGCTCGTCGGCGAGGTGCAGGGCCGCACCCTCGTGGAGGCCATCACCAACGTCGAACCCAGCGACAAGATCGTCATGATGAACGGCTCGCCCACCGACCCGAACGCCGGGCAGTTCAAGGCGGGCGCGCTCAGCGAGCTCAACGGCCGGGTCACCGTGGCGAAGTCGTACGACACCGACAAGTGGAGCCCGGACGTCGCCCAGGCCAGCATGACGAAGGCGATCGACGCGCTCGGCGTGGCCAACATCGCCGGCGTCTACTCCGCCAACGACGCCATGGCCGGCGGCATCATCAAGGCCCTGAAGGCCGCGGGTGTCACCGACGCCGACCTGCCCCCGATCACCGGGCAGGACGCGGAGCTGGCGGCAGTGCAGCGCATCATCAGCGGCGAGCAGTTCATGAGCGTCTACAAGCCGTACCCCGGCGAGGCCGAGGCCGCCGCCGAGGCGGCCGTCGCCAAGGTCCAGGGCCGCGACCTCCAGTTCGACGCCCTGACCCGCGACAAGGTCGACAGCCCGACCAACAAGAACATCCCGGCCAAACTGGTGCCCGTGGTCGCGCTGACGAAGGACAACATCAAGACGACCGTCATCGCCGACGGCATCTACAAGGTCTCCGACATCTGCACCGCCAAGTTCAAGGCCGCCTGCCAGGCCCTCAGGCTCATCTGAACCGCGCGCGCCCGTCCGGCGGGCCGATCGCCGGCCCGCTCGGCGCCGCCCCGCCGAGGCCGCCGGGAGCCGGCTGTGCGGGCGGCGATTTCCGGCCAGTCGGGTCGGTGGCAGCGCGTCCCAAGGAGCCGTCTGCACCAGGCTGTACGCCGTGACAGTGAGGTCCGCCGCACGCCCGTCAGCCGTGTCGGCACGTCGTGTTCGAAGTGGGCGGCATTGCCGGGCCCCGGGTGAGGACGAGGACCCGCGGGTCCGCGGTCCCCTCGCGCAGGTGGAATCCCCTGCGGGAGCCCGCGCGCGCGGGGTCGGCCTGTCGCCCGGCCGGACTCCCCCGTGGTCCGGCCGGGTCGGCCGCGCTCTCCCCCGAGTGGGGAGCACCCGGGGGCAAGCGGGATCAACGATGCACCGTCAGGTACCCCCTGCACCACCGTCAGCTTGTTGCAGTGCGACGGGAGGAGGCGGGGAGAAACGGGAACAGATGGGCGGTTTTCCCTGGCGTCGGCCGAAGGAGCCGTGTTGCGGAGCCGGTCCGGGCCGCGCATAGTTGCGCTCCGGAAGAGGCGTACGGCGGGGGTGGGATGGGCGATGACCGGGCACGGGACGGAGCAGCATCCACATGGTGCCGACCGACTGTGCGAGGCCGGGGATCGGGTGTATTCCCGGGCCGTACGGCGCGGCCGGGTGACGCGGACCGACGCCGAGCCGGTCCCGTGCCTCCTGGAACTCGCCCTGCTGCACCCCGACCCCGACGACATGGACTGGCTGGTGCCGACCTCCCCGCAGGAGGTCATGACCCGGCTGCTGCGCGGCCTGTACGACGAGGTGAGCGCGAGCCGTCGGCGGATGGGCTCGGCGGTCGCCGCCTTCGAGTGGTACGCGGGCCTCGGCGGGCCGGGCCGGGGCGCGGCGGCCGGTGAGGGCGCGGCGATCCGTGTCCTGGACGGCGCCTCCCGCATCCAGGCAGCCCTGGACGCGGCGACCGAGGCGTGTACGGCCGAGGTGCTCACCGTGCAGCCCGGCGGCATCCGGCGGGAGCACGAGCTGTCGGAGGGCCTGCACCGGGCGCTGGAGCTGCGCGGCCGGGGCGTGCGCATGCGGGACATCTACAACCACGTGGCCCGGCACGGCCAGGGCCTGCTCACCTATCTGGAGCTGATGGGCGACGCGGTCGAGGCCCGCACCCTGGACGAGGTCATCGACCGGCTGATCCTGTTCGACCGCACGGTCGCCTTCATCCCGGCGAACAGCGACCGGACGATGGCCCTGGAGCTGCGCCACCCGGCTCTCGTCTCCTACCTGGTGACGGTCTTCGAGCGGCTCTGGCGGCTGGCGATCCCGCTCACCGCGCCGCTGCCCGAGACCCGTATCGAGGGCATCTCCCACCGCGAGCAGTCCATCGCCGCGCTGCTGGCGGAGGGCCACCAGGACGCGGTGATCGCCGAGCGCCTGGGCATCAGCGTCCGCACCTGCCGGGCCCACATCGCGCGTCTCTCGGAGACCCTGGGCGCGGCCAGCCGGACCCAGTTGGGGGTGCGGATCGCGCAGGTCGGCCTCGACCGGCCGTCCGGGGAGGCGGATCCGCCGCCGGTCAGTCTTCCGGCGCCGGTGGCTGATCCCGGCCCGGTTCCGGCTCCTGCCCCTGCGCCCGGGTCCGGCTCTGTTCCCGGTCAAGGATCCCCGACTGCCCTATGAGGTAGCCGAGTTGGGCGCGGCTCTCGCTGCCGAGGGTGGTGGCGAGTTTGGCGATGTGGACGCGCGCGGTGCGGATGTTCATGCCGAGGCGGTCGGCGATGACGGCGTCGGTGTGCCCTTCGACGAGGAGGGCGGCGATGGCCTGCTGCCGGGGGGTGACGCCGTTGAAGGAGGGGCGGCGGACCGCCTGCGGGTACATGGGGGTGGCCAGCCGCCACAGGCGGTCGAAGGTGACGGTGAAGTACGTCAGGAGGGCCGGGTGGCGGACCTCCAGGGCCAGCCGGCCGTCCTCGCCCGCGGGGATGAAGGCGACCGTGCCGTCGATGACGATGAGACGGTCGGTGACCTCGTCGAGGGTGCGGGCCTCCACGTCGCCCCGGAGCTGCTCGTAGCGGGCCAGGACGTAGGGCTGGTGGCGCTGGGTGTGCTGGTAGAGGGTGCGGATTCGGCAGCCCCGGTCGAGCAGGGCCTGGTCGCGGGCCATGGCGACGGTCTGGGCCGTCTCGGCGCGCGGCCCGCTGTAGTGGACGTTGGGCTGGACGCAGAGCAACTCGTCCGTCGCCTCGTCCGTCGCCTCGGTGATTGCCCCGTTGATGCGTTCCGTGCCGCTGAGCAGACGCAGGGAGGCGGGATCCGGGCCGGCGGTGCGGCTGCCGGTGATCCGCATCAGGGGTTCGAACAGGGTCGCCAGTCGTTCCTCGCGGCGCCGTTCGTCGGCGATGCGGGTGCCCGAGGCGCGCAGCAGCCGGTGCAGGGCGAGGGCCGGGGACACGGGTTCGAGCAGGTCCGGGTCGTCCACGACCGGATGCAGCAGGCCGAAGGACAGCAGACAGGGGGCCGCCGCCTCGGCCTCCTCGGCCTTGACGCGCCCGACGCGCAGGGCCTGCTCGTAGAGGGTCGTGCCCGCGGCGCACAGGTTCTCCACGCCGTGGTGGGGGTGCGGCGGCGCCTTCACTGCGTTTCCTTCTCCTGTTCGATGGTTCCGGGCCGGTGGGGGGCGGCATTCGGGGGCGGCTGTCCGGGCGGCTGTCAGGGTTCCTGTTTGAGGAGCCCCGACTGGGCTATGAGGAATCCGAGCTGGGCGCGGCTGCCACTGCCCAGCGCGGTGGCGAGTTTGGCGATGTGGGCCCGACAGGTCCGTACGTTCATGCCCAGTCGGCGGGCTATGGCCTCGTCGACATGCCCCTCGACGAGGAGCTTGGCGATGGAGTGCTGGATGTCCGTGATGCCGTCGGGCGCGGTCTCGTAGGGGGCGCCGGTGGCCAGCGGCACCGCGCGGCCCCACATGAACTCGAAGACCTTGATCAGGTAGCGCACGAGCCCCGGGTGACGAAGTTCGAGGGCGACCTGTCCGTCGTCCCGGGTAGGGATGAAGGCGACGGTCTCGTCGCAGATGATCAGCCGCTCCACGAGTTCGTCGATGGTGCGGTACTCCACCTTGCCGTCGGTGAACCGGGAGACGTAGCCGAGCGTCTCGGGGCTGTACCGGGCCGTGTGCTGGTAGAGGGTCCGGATACGGCAGCCGCGGTCGATCAGCGGTCTGTCGCGCTCGAGTCCCTGGACGAGGGTGTGCTCGAGGCGCCGGCGGCTCGGCTGGACGGTGAGCATCTCGGTCTGGCACTGGGACGTGGCCAGATCGAGTGCCGCGTTGATCCGGTCGATGCCCTCCAGCACCGTGATCGAGTGTGTGGTCGGCGTCGGCTGGGCGCTGAGGGTCATGAACGGCTCGAAAGCGTCGGCGAGTTCGACCGACAGCCGTCTGCGCCGGGTGATCTCGCGTTCGATCGGGTTGAGCAGTTGGGACAGGGCGATCGACGGGGGCACCGGACGTAGCCAGTTCGCGTCGTCGGGGTCCGCATGAAGCAGGGCGAACTCCATCAAACACGGAGCAGGCTCCACATCCGCACGGGCTATGCGGCCCGTCCGAAGAGCGTTCCCATAGAGACGGCGACCTTCCTCGCACAGCTCAGTCGACGCATGAGGATGTGTCTGCTTTGTCTGATTTTTCGTCAAATCTCCACCCCCCAGGGTCCTGAACGTGCAGGAACATGATGCATCGATTGTGTGGCCATGACGTGCCCGAATGGGCCATCGTCGTAGTGGACGGGGGAGAGGTGACCTTCAAATGAGGACGAAGCCGACTATGCATAAGAGAATGCTTCGCTCGGCGCTTGCCGCCGCCTTCTCCGCCGCCTTGGCCTTCGGCGCGCTGAGCGGCCTTGCGGGAACGACGGGTGACACGGCGCGCGACAGTACCTGGAGCACGGGTACCGAGACCGTCGCGGCGCCCGCGGACAGTACGTGGGTCGCGCCACGCGACAGCACATGGGTGATCACGGCGGCGGTGCCGGGTGACAGCACATGGGTCGCGCCCAGCGACAGCACGTGGGTCGCCGAGTCATGACCACTCCACCCGACGACCGCTCCTTCCGCCGCGAAATGGCCACCGCCTACCGCTCCGGCTGGCACTTCATCGACCTGGTCACCGCCATCCCCCACAGCGGTGACTCGTTGATGGTGACCGTGTTCGGTGAGCCGGTGGTCGTGACGCGCGACGAGGACGAGGACGTACGGGCCTACCGGTGCCTGCGCAAGCCCCGGGGGGCGCCGCAGCCCGTGCGGTGCGCCATTCGATACGGAATGATCTTCGTGAACCTGGACCAGCGGGACCACAGGCTGGTGGAGCCCGAGGCTCCGCCCCTGAAGACCATCTCAGCCACCCCCCGCAGTGCCTGACGCGATTCCCCCGTCGTAACAGATCGCTCAGGTGCTTCCCCCCGCAGCGGCGTCACCGTGACCTGAACACGGTGACGCCGCTGCAGTTTGCGGCGACATTTCCGCACATGCGCCTGCTTGAGCCTTGGCCGAAAAACGCCGGGGACGGATCTGGTCACCCCATGTCACCCATGTCACCCACGTCGGCCGCGTCGGCCGCGTCAGCCACGTCCCATGGCCCGGGTCAGCTCGATCTCGATCACCACGCGCGCGGGGTTCGGGCTCGGTGTGCGCCCGTAGCGCTGCGCGTACCGGCGCTCCGCCTCCGCGACCCGGTCGGGCTCCCGGTGCACCCGCGCCCTGCCCTCCAGGGTGGCCCAGCGCCCGCCGTCCACCTGGCACACCGCCACCCGGGCGCCCTCGGGGCCCGCCGCGAGGACGTTGCGCACCTTCGTGCTGCCCCCGTGCGCGATGACCCGGGCGAGCCCGGCCTCGGGGTCGTACGTCACTCCGACCGGAACCACGTGCGGACTGCCGTCCGGGCGTGGTGTGGTCAGTGTGCACAGATGCCGTTCCCGCCAGAAGGCGAGATACGGCGCTTCCGGGGCGCCCGGGTCCTGGGGGTATGCGGCCATGGTCCGGAACCTAACCCGTCCCGGACTCCCGGCGCACACCTTGAGTGGAATAGACTCAACTTTGTGTACGCTGACACAGTCAGTACGGGAGAGCGCTGACGCAAGGAGGAGACAGCGAACGTGGACGCCGAGCTGACCAACCGGAGCCGGGACGCGATCAACGCGGCCAGCAACACCGCCGTGTCCCAGGGACACGCCGACCTCATCCCCGCCCACCTGCTCCTGGCTCTGCTCCAGGGGCAGGAGAACGACAACATCGTCGATCTTCTGGCCGCCGTCGACGCCGACCAGGCCGCCGTGCGGTCCGGGGCCGAGAGGGTGATCGGCGCGCTGCCCAGCGTGACCGGGTCCACCGTCGCGCCCCCGCAGCCCAACCGCGAGCTGCTCGCCGTCATCGCCGACGCGCAGAGCCGGGCCCGTGACCTCGGTGACGAGTACCTGTCGACCGAGCACCTGCTCATCGGCATCGCCGCCAAGGGCGGGCAGGCCGCCGAGGTGCTCAGCCGGCAGGGAGCGACCGCGAACAAGCTCCAGGAGGCCTTCCGCAAGGCGCGTGGCGGACGACGGGTGACCAGCGCCGACCCCGAGGGGCAGTACAAGGCCCTGGAGAAGTTCGGCACGGACTTCACCGCCGCCGCCCGCGAGGGCAAGCTCGACCCCGTCATCGGACGGGACCAGGAGATCCGGCGCGTCGTGCAGGTCCTCTCCCGGCGTACGAAGAACAACCCCGTGCTGATCGGCGAGCCGGGCGTCGGCAAGACCGCCGTCGTCGAGGGCCTGGCGCAGCGGATCGTCAAGGGCGACGTGCCCGAGTCCCTCAGGAACAAGCGGCTCGTCGCGCTCGACCTCGGCGCGATGGTCGCGGGCGCCAAGTACCGCGGCGAGTTCGAGGAGCGGCTGAAGACCGTCCTGGCCGAGATCAAGAACTCCGACGGCCAGATCATCACCTTCATCGACGAGCTGCACACCGTCGTCGGCGCGGGCGCCGGCGGCGACTCCGCCATGGACGCCGGCAACATGCTCAAGCCGATGCTCGCGCGCGGTGAACTGCGCATGGTCGGCGCAACGACGCTCGACGAGTACCGGGAGCGGATCGAGAAGGACCCGGCGCTGGAGCGCCGCTTCCAGCAGGTGCTGGTGGCGGAACCCACGGTCGAGGACACCATCGCGATCCTGCGCGGTCTCAAGGGTCGCTACGAGGCCCACCACAAGGTGCAGATCGCGGACGCGGCCCTGGTCGCCGCCGCGACCCTCTCCGACCGGTACATCACCTCCCGCTTCCTCCCCGACAAGGCCATCGACCTGGTCGACGAGGCGGCCTCCCGCCTCCGGATGGAGATCGACTCCTCCCCGGTCGAGATCGACGAGCTCCAGCGGTCCGTGGACCGGCTGAAGATGGAGGAGCTGGCGCTCAGCAAGGAGACGGACGCCGCCTCCCGCGAGCGGCTGGAGAAGCTGCGGCGCGACCTCGCCGACAAGGAGGAGGAACTGCGCCTGCTCGACGCCCGCTGGGAGAAGGAGAAGCAGTCCCTCAACCGGGTCGGCGCGCTGAAGGAGAAGCTCGACGAACTGCGCGGCCAGGCCGAACGCGCCCAGCGTGACGGCGACTTCGACACCGCCAGCAAGCTGCTGTACGGCGAGATCCCGACCCTGGAGCGCGACCTGGAGGCCGCGACCGAGGCCGAGGAGGAGGCCGCGCAGGACACCATGGTCAAGGAGGAGGTCGGCTCGGACGACATCGCCGACGTCGTCGCCGCCTGGACCGGCATCCCCGCGGGCCGCCTCCTGGAGGGCGAGACCCAGAAGCTGCTGCGCATGGAGGAGGAGCTGGGCCGCCGCCTCATCGGCCAGGCGGAGGCGGTCCAGGCGGTCTCCGACGCCGTACGGCGCTCCCGCGCGGGCATCGCCGACCCCGACCGCCCCACCGGCTCCTTCCTGTTCCTCGGCCCGACCGGCGTCGGCAAGACCGAGCTGGCGAAGGCCCTCGCCGACTTCCTCTTCGACGACGAGCGGGCGATGATCCGCATCGACATGTCGGAGTACGGCGAGAAGCACAGCGTCGCCCGCCTGGTCGGCGCCCCTCCCGGCTACGTCGGCTACGAGGAGGGCGGCCAGCTCACGGAGGCGGTGCGCAGGCGCCCGTACAGCGTGGTCCTGCTCGACGAGGTGGAGAAGGCGCACCCGGAGGTCTTCGACGTCCTGCTCCAGGTGCTGGACGACGGCCGGCTGACCGACGGCCAGGGCCGCACGGTCGACTTCCGCAACACCATCCTGGTGCTGACGTCGAACCTGGGCAGTCAGTACCTGGTCGACCCGGTGTCCACCGAGGCGGAGAAGAAGGAGCAGGTCCTGGAGGTGGTGAGGGCCTCGTTCAAGCCGGAGTTCCTCAACCGGCTCGACGACCTGGTCGTCTTCTCGGCGCTGAACAAGGAGGAACTGGAGCGGATCGCCCGCCTCCAGATCGACCGCCTGGCCAAGCGGCTTGCCGAGCGCCGCCTCACCCTGGAGGTCACCGACGCGGCCCTGGCCTGGCTCGCCGACGAGGGCAACGATCCGGCGTACGGCGCCCGCCCGCTGCGCCGCCTGGTCCAGACGGCCATCGGCGACCGGCTCGCCAAGGAGATCCTGGCGGGCGAGGTCAAGGACGGCGACACGGTCCGGGTGGACACCTTCGGCGAGGGCGAGGGCCTGATCGTGGGTCCGGCGGCCCGCAAGGCGCTGTAGCGCCCCCGGACCCCGCTCACGTCACGTCGTGAACGCCGAGTACCGCACCCGCGCGGTCTCGGCGTTCTCGTACGCCACGTTCACGTTGACGTAGTAGGCGTCCGCCCCGGGGTGCTCGGTGACGTCGAGCTGGAAGCAGTAGTCCGAGCCGTGGACACAGGCCTGGGTGCCCGGGCCGCCCGGTTCGGGCGCCTCGGGATAGGCGTCCGTCAGCCAGGCGCTCACGTCCGCACGCGGCATGCGGAAGTCGGCCTGGTAGTTCGTGTCCATCCAGGACTGCACCGTGCACTCGGCGTCCTGCGCACCCGACGGCAGCTCGGCCCCGCCGAACGCCAGCGCCTCGGCACAGGGCACCTTCTTGATCCTGGCCCCATCGGGTTCCTCGTCGTCGGTCAGCACCCAGACACCGACCAGCACCAGTAGGCCGACCACCAGTAACACCGGCAGTGCCAGGATCGCCGCCACCATGCCCCACCTGGTCCGGCCCGCCGGCTGCGGCCGCACGACCGGCTCGGGTCGCTCGCCCGTATCGCTTCGCTCGTTCGCCATGCGATTCCCCTCCGCCTGTTACCGCGCCTTGGTGCAACAGGCCGGATCATGTCAGCCCAGGGCTGACAGACCCCTGCTGGGCTTGCCACCCCCCTCCCCGCATGGGGGAGGATGGCGGAATCCGTACGAAGGGAAAATCACGGTGAGCATCGACCCGTCCTCGATTCCGAACTTCGGGGGCCAGCCAGAGCCGCAGCCCCAGGGTGGACCGGCGGGCCCCGTCGTCCCGGATCAGGACCTCGTGAAGCAGCTCCTCGACCAGATGGAGCTGAAGTACGTCGTCGACGACGAGGGTGACCTCGCGGCGCCGTGGGAGGAGTTCCGTACGTACTTCATGTTCCGCGGCGAGGGTGACCAGGCGGTCTACTCGGTGCGGACGTTCTACGACCGGCCCCACGGGATCGACGACAAGGCGCAGCTGCTCGAGTCGATCGACGACTGGAACCGCCGCACCCTGTGGCCCAAGGTCTACACCCACACCCACGACGACGGCACCGTCCGCCTCATCGGCGAGGCGCAGCTGCTGATCGGCGCCGGCGTGAACATCGAGCTCTTCGTCTCCTCGACGGTGAGCTGGGTGCGGGCGGCGATCGAGTTCGACAAGTGGCTCGTGGAGCAGCTGGGCCTGGAGTCCGCGGTCGGCGACGCCGACGAGAAGCCCGGCGACGGCTCCGAGAACGCCGAGACCGCCGAGAACACCAAGAAGGCCGAGGACGACGAGTAGGTCCGCGACCTGCCTGTACGTCGAGCGGGGGGCCCGCCCCCCCCGCGGGGGGGGGGCCCCCCGCCCGGCGCGGCCCC
>NZ_JBHWUU010000057.1:35173-65523 GCF_042737375.1 Streptomyces sp. NPDC060000 | reverse complement strand
TGCACGCCGCCGCTGGGCTTGTCGTGCTCCTTGCTCCAGCCGCCGCCGGACTCCTCCTTGCCGCCGTTCCAGGAGTCGTTGCCGTGCTCGCCGGAACTGTCGGAGCCCTTGTCCTTGTAGGTCTCGGGGTCGAACCTGGGGTCCTTGGCCGCGCCGTGGTCACCGCTGTCGTTCACCGAGGCCAGGGCGCCGCCACCGGTGTGCATGCCGCCGTGCGGGGAGTCGTGCTCCTCCTTCCCGTGGTCCTCCTTGCCGTGGTCCTCCTTGCCGTGGTCTTCCTTGCCGTGGTCTTCCTTCCCGTGGTCTTCCTTCCCGTGGTCCTCCTTGCCGTGGTCTTCCTTGCCGTGGTCTTCCTTGCCGTGGTCCTCCTTGCCGTGGTCCTCCTTGCCGTGGTCCTCCTTGCCGTGGTCTTCCTTGCCCGAGGAGGAGTCCTCCTCCTTGCCGTACGAGGAGTCGTCCTGGGTGTCGTGCTCCGTGCCGTACGAGGAGCTGTCCTCCTTGCTGTACGAGGAGTCGTCGTGGTCCGTGTCACCGCCGGCGGCGTAGGCGCCCGGGGCGCCGATGGCGAGGGCGGCCGAAGCCGCCGCGGTGGCCAGGATCATGCGAGCTGAACGCATCTGATGGTCCTTCCGTCGCGACCGGGCAGCCGACACCTCGTCAGCCGATGGGACCCGACCGTGATGTGATCCACCGTCAGCCGCCCGTCGCCACGGCACCACTCGGGGCGTTCACACGGGTGACGCCCGTCGGCTCAGCCGACCGCCAGCCCGGTCTTCAGGACCCGGCGCAGCACGGCCTCGGGATCCGCCTCCGGACCCGGCGACCGCCATACGACGAACCCGTCGGGCCGGACGAGTACGGCGCCCCCGCGTCCCGTGCCGTGGCGCTCCGCCCAGTCGGCGTCGCCCTCCGGCACCAGGTCGGCGCCGGCTCCGGTGCCCACCCGGTACGACCTGAGCGGGAGGGCCAGTTCCTCGGCGAGGCGGACGGCGGCCCGGTGCCATCCGTTCGGCTCACCGGCGCCGGCGTCGCTGAGCAGGACCAGGGACCGCTCGTAGAGGTCGAGGGTCGAGAGCCGCCGGTCCCCGTGCCCGACCCACAGGTGAGGTGCCCTGCTGCCGGGCCCACCGGTCAGGTCGAGGCTCTCGGGCACGACCGGGACGCCGGGGTCGGCGCCGACGACCGCGCCCTGCGGGTAGCGGTAGCCGAGGGCCACGTTGAGGATGCCCCGCTGGGGACCGCCGCCGCCCGCTCCGGCCGGCGCGGCGAATCCGGGGTGGCTGTGCTCGGCCGACCGGGCCGCTGCCCGCGCGCTGGTGGCCTCGGCCACCGGGCGGCGCTCGGCGTCGTAGGTGTCCAGCAGCTTCTCCCCCGCCCAGCCGTCGAGCACCGCGGCCAGCTTCCAGGCGAGGTTGTGCGCGTCCTGGATACCGGTGTTGGAGCCGAAGGCCCCGGTGGGCGACATCTCGTGGGCCGAGTCACCGGCCAGGAACACCCGCCCCGACCGGTAGCTGCGGGCGACCCGCTGAGCGGCGTGCCAGGGCGCCTTGCCGGTGATCTCCACGTCGAGGTCGGCGACCCCGACCGCCCGGCGGATGTGCTCGACGCACCGCTCCTCGGTGAACTCCTCCAGGGTTTCGCCGTGTTCGGGGTGCCAGGGGGCGTGGAAGACCCAGTTCTCGCGGTTGTCCACCGGCAGCAGGGCACCGTCGGCGTCCGGGCTGGTCAGGTAGCAGACGATGAAGTGGCGGTCGCCCACGACCTCGGCGAGCCCGCGCGAGCGGAAGGTGAGGCTGACGTTGTGGAACAGGTCGCCGGGTCCGCTCTGACCGATGCCGAGCTGCTCACGGACGGGGCTGCGCGGGCCGTCGGCGGCGACGAGGTAGTCCGCGCGGATGGTGGTGTGCTCACCCGTCTCACGGCTCTTGACCACCGCGGTGACACCGGTGGGGTCGCTGTCGAACGACATCAGCTCGGTGGAGAAGCGCAGGTCGCCACCGTGCCCGCGGGCGTGGTCGAGGAGGACCGGTTCGAGGTCGTTCTGGCTGCACAGGCACCAGGAGCTGGGGCTGAAGCGGGCCAGTCCGCCGCCCGGGTCGATGTCCCGGAACAGCCACTCGCCCGCGTCGCCGACCAGGGTGGGCGCCTGGAGGATGCCGTGGTTGTCGGCCAGGGTGGCGGCGGCCTCCTGGATCGCCTTCTCGACACCCGCCACCCGGAACAGCTCCATCGTGCGGACGTTGTTGCCGCGGCCCCGCGGGTGGATGGAGGTGCCCGAGTGGCGCTCCACCAGCACGTGCGGTACCCCCAGCCGACCCAGGAACAACGAGGTCGCCAGGCCGACCAGGGAGCCGCCGACGATGAGGACCGGCACCCTGATGGTGTGGGGGCCGGTCTCTTCGGCTCGTTTGTTCATCACTCTCGCCTCCAGCGCGTCGATTCCGCCGACCCGGCCGGATACGGCGGAGATCCTCATGCATGCCCCGTGGAGGTGACGGCGGCTCAGGCTTCACCCGCCTGCGTCGCGGGGCCGGCGGACCTGTCCCGCGCAGGTGACGGCCGGACAGAACCGGTGGAAACCCTGAGCACCGGCCGTACCTCGGCTAGATTCGGTCTCCCGCACAGGGCGAACTTGCTTACGACGAACATCACTTCGGGAGTTCCGTGTCCGACCACCTGCAGCCCCCGCCGAACTCCGCGGACTCCTCGAACTCCACGGCGGACGAGGCCGTCGCGCTCCGGCAGACCGGAGCCGCACCGCTGCGGGTCGGCGACCCGGTCCGCGTCGGCACCTTCGTGCCCGTGGCGCTGCTCGGCAGCGGCGGGATGGGGCGGGTCTATCTGGCCCGGGCCGCCGACGACGGTCCCGGGCTGTACGCGGTGAAGGTGATCCGGCCGGAGTACGCCGAGGACGTCCGGTTCCAGCGTCGCTTCGTGCACGAGGCGCAGGTGCACGCCCGGCTCGGTCCGCCGTACGCGCCGAGATTACGTGGCACCGGCTGGGACGACCAACTGCTGTGGATGGCCACCGAGTACGTCCCGGGGCTCGACCTGGCCGACGTGGTGCGCGTGGACGGAGCCCTGTCGGCGGCCACCGTGTGGCGGCTGGTGGCGGAGCTGGGGCGGGCGCTCACCGCCCTCGCCGCGGCCGAGGTCGTGCACCGGGACCTGAAGCCGTCCAACGTGCTGCTGTCGCTCCAGGGCGCTCATGTGATCGACTTCGGCATCTCGAAGGCCGCGGACGCCAGCGCGATCACCGGCACCGGCAACCGGGTCGGCACTCCGGCCTACATGTCGCCGGAGTATCTGCGGACGGGCCACTGCGACGCGGCCTCCGACGTGTTCTCGCTGGCCGGAACGCTGCTCTACGCGGCCACCGGACGGGCCCCGTTCGGCGACGGCACCGGTGTCGACGTGATGCACCGGGTCGCTTTCGAGGAGCCGAACCCGGAGGTGACCGGCGCGGTCTCGGCGACCGACCCGGAGCTGGGGGCGCTGCTGACCGCCTGTCTGGCCAAGGAGCCCGAACGACGCCCGACCCCCGGTGAACTCATCGACACCGCCGGGTCGCACGCCGGGACTTCCGGCTGGCCGGAGCCTCTGCACGGCAGGGTGCTGGCCCGGCAGCGGGCGTACGAGACGCTGCACCGCCTCCCCGTGTCCCGGGCGGCCCGGCTGCACCCCTCGGACAACCGGGTGGCGTCGGGACCGCCGCCCCCGTCCGGCGGGATCCCCGCGCAGGCGAGCCAGGCACCCACCGGGCCGGTGGCCGCGGCTCCCGCGGCCGGCGAGGCCCCGTCGGCGCCCTCGCGCCCGGAGGCCGCCCGGCCGTGGCCGGGCCGGAAGCGGGTCCTGGTGGCCGCGGTCGGCACCGCCCTGTGCGCGGTCGCCGCGGGCCTCTTCGTGTTCAGCCGCACGGACGGCTCCGTGGCCTCCGCCGCGCCCCGGCCGGGCGTCGTCACGTCAGCGGCCGGTTCCGGGCCCGCCGCTCCGTCGGCCACGCCCGGCGCCCGGGACAAGGCCTCCGCCGCGGGCTCGGCCGGCGGACGCGCCGACGACACCGAAGCCGAGGACACCTCGCCGCCGGGAGCCGTCGTCTCCACCCGCGTCTCCTCCTCCGCCGGCCGGCCGAACGTCGCCGCCACCCCCATCGGCGACACCGGCCCCTCGGCCGTGCCGAGCGAGTCCCCCGACACCACACCGAGCGAGCCGGCCGACCCACCCTGGATCACCGACTGCGCGTACTACGCCGGCAAGGCCCGCACCAGCCCGGGAGAGAGCGGCAAGCGGGTGCGGCAGGTGCAGTGCATGCTCGTCGAACGCGGCTACGACGTGGGCGGTTCCGGCGTGAACGGCGACTACGGCCCCGAGACGGAGACGGCGGTCCGCGGCTTCCAGAGCGACAAGGCACTGGTGGTCAACGGCATCGTCAACAAGGCCACCTGGGCAGCACTGCGCGACACCGTCTGACGCCCCCGTGACACCGGGGCACCTCGTGCGGCCTCCCGGAAGGGACGTACGGGGTGCCGCCGACCGGCCCGGGTCCGGGTCCGGGTCCGGGTCCGGATCCGGCGGGGTCTCAGCGGCCCAGGTAGAAGCGGACGGTCGTGCCCTCGTCGGAGGTGTGCATGCGGACCAGGTCGGCCACGTAGTGGACCAGCATCAGACCGCGGCCGCCGATCTGACCGCGCACGGGCGGTCTGCGGCCGGCCAGCGGATCGGACAGCCGGCCCGCGTCCCGGACCTCGCACACGACCTGTCCCGCCGCGGCCCAGACGGCGAGCGTTCCCTGTCCGGCGCCGTGCACCACGCTGTTGGTCGTCAGTTCCGCCACCGCCAGTTCGGCGTCGCCCAGCCGCTGTCCCGCGAGGCCCAGCCGTTCGGCCTCCTTGACCGCGAAGACGCGCACCGCGTACAGCTCGTCGGGTCCGAAGGAGAACACGGCGGCGTCCGGCGCGGGCACCAGCGCCTCGTTGTAGCGGGTGAGGACGGAACGCCAGTCGTAGGCGTCACTGACCTGTTCCGTGTCGCGGGCCACGACGGTCGGGTGGGTGATCCTCGCGTCGGCCAGGACCTCCTCGGCCAGGCCCGCCTCGTCGTACGGGCACAGGATGGTCACCGGCCGGCCCTCGAAGGCCGCGTTGATCAACGCCTCGTGCTGCGCGCACGCCGGGTACTCGACCGCGCTGCGGCCCGCCCAGATCGGCTCGCCGATGATCCGCACCCGCCCTCGCTGATGGGCGTCGGCGAACGCGCGTAGCACTCCGGGGATGATCCGGCCCGGATTGCGGCCCGCCACCGTCATGTCGAGCAGGTGGACGGCCTGCGCGTCCGGACCCAGACCGGTCCTGATCAGCTCCAGGTTCGGCCCGGGCACCGCCACCGCCACCGGCTCACCGAGGTCGAGGCCCTCCTGCACGAAGGACACCGTCCGGTCCACGTACTCCTGCTCGGTGCGGTAGAACAGCGCGGGGTGCTCGAAGGCCTCGTGGGTCGCCACCGTGTTCGTCACGGCGCCACCTCGATCCGGCCGAGGCCCGGCCAGAACAGGCCCAGTACACGCGGTACCTGGGGTGGCGGATGCTCGACGACCACCCGGCCCCCGGGCAGGCCCAGCGCCGTGACGGCGAGCGCCGCGACCCCGGCCACGTCGACGAACCCCACTTCGGACAGCTCCACGTAGGACACCTCGGCGTGCTGCCGGGCCAGGCCCGCCAGGGCCTCTTCCCAGGGCGACCGGGTGACCTCGCTGATCTCACCCCTGGCACGAATGCCGGGCCGACCGGACAACGGGCCCACCTCCAGCACGGCCCCGCCGTGCGCCGGCCCGAATCCGTCGACTCCGTGCGAGGCGTCCACCACCTGCGGCCCCCTTCGATCCTTGCCGGTCACCCGCCGCCGAACGGCCGGGACAGTCCACAGGCAGCCTTCTGCCCACCGGACCAGCGTAGCGCGGCGCCCCGCACCACCGGCGCGCCCTCCGCACGGACGCCGTGGCCGCGAGGGCGGGCGGGCCGGTTTGGCCACCCGCGCGGCACTGTCCGCCGGTCGGCCCGGCGGCCGGTGGATCCACGGGGCGGGACGCAGCCCGGCGCGCACAGCGCGGCGAGACGGATGCGGACGACGGCCGGACCCAGGGCGCGTGATGGGTCGGATTGCCATGCCGACCTGGTGGCGGGCGCCGGGGTCGCGGCCGTCGGGGTGGCCTGTGCGACGCGGGTGGCCTGTGCGGGACGCGGGTGCGCGCCGCCGGGATCTTCCCCTCGCCGCACTGCCGCCGCTGCTCGGGGCTCACCGCATCGTGGAGGCGGCGGTCCGGGACTCGGGCGGGGGCAGCGGACCCGCCACCGTGCTGCTGCCCGGCTGGGTACGGCGGCGCCCGGACCCCGCACGGCTGCCGCCGGAGCGGACCGGTACGGGTCACCGCGTCCAGTGGGCGATGTCGCGGAAGCGGGCCTCGGCGCGGCCTGCCCGAGCCGCCCGCCCCCCTTGCCCAGGCCTGCCGCCGCCCGCGCCTACTGGGCGGCTTCGCAGGTGATCTCGTCCCGCGGGGTGTAGTGGGTATGGAACGGTTCCCGCCGCACCTCCCTGCCGTCGTTGGAGAAGACCCGCTGGACGGTGACGTCGAAGCCCTCGAGCGGGGTCTGCGGCACGCATTCCTTGTCCGTGCTCACCTTGTGCTTCGGCTGTGTCACCCGGGTGCGGGGCCCGGTGACCGACTCGACCTCGTCGTACTTCCTGGTGCCGAGGAAGTTGACGGTCACCGAGGTGTCGGTGGACTCGGCCTGGATGTAGAGGGCGTGTCCGGAGTCGTTGGCGAACCTCAGGTCGAGGCTGCCCCAGGCGACCGTCGCCTCACGGCCCTCCGGGTAGCGCTCGATGTAGAAGGAGTGGGCGCCGTACTCCACGGGCTTGACGCCGGCGAAGAACATCGCGTTGAACATGGTCGTGGCCATGGTGGAGACACCGCCGCCGGGCGCCTTGGTGAACTCACCGTCGAGGATCATGATGCCCTCGCCGAAGCCGTTGGCCTTGGTGCGCTCACCCACGGTGCGGTTGAAGCTCCAGGTCTCGCCGGGCATGACGACGGAGCCGTTGATGAGCCGGGCGGCCCGCCCGATGTTCCTGGTGCGGTACGCGGCCGGTTGGAAGTGGACGGTGAAGGAGGACATCTTCTCCCTCAGCCCCAGCCGCGCCGCGCTCTCACGGGTCACCTCCGGCTGGATCCGGCGCAGGGCCACTCCACCCGTGCGGGCTCCGCCCGACCGGGTCAGCAGCGGCAGCACGGACTTGCCCAGCGCCTTGCCGGTGACCTGTACGCCGGTCCGGGCGTCGCGGGCCACCACGACCCGGTCGCCGTCCGGCCGCAGCGCGGCGTTCTCGGCGGTGGCGGTGAGGGCATCCAGGGGGCGGGCCACGGAGGGGGCCGCGCGCAGTCCCGCGGCGTCCAGCTTCGGGACCAGTCTGCCGGCGCCGTCCGGCCGCATCGTCAGATGCTCGCCCAGCACTGTCCGGCCGATGGTGAAGCGCTTGCCGCCCGCGGTGAGTGTGACGGGCGCGGACACGGCCGGCCGCGCGAAGTCGCGCACCGCCCGCCGCACCTCGTCCGCCGTGACCTTCGGCCGCGTCTCGCGGGCGGGCAGGACCGCGGCCCTGTCCGTCCCGCCGCGCAGGAAGGAGGTCCGCAGGGTGCCTACGGCGGCGTCCACGTCCAGTGCGTATCCCCGCCGCGGGGCGGCCTGCTCGACCCGGCCGCCGGTGAAGCCGACGGCGCCTTCGCGAACCTGCTGGTCGAGCGTCTTCGCCAGCTTCCCCAGAGCGGTGCGGGCCTTCGTCTCGTCCACGCGTACGACCGGCTCCTCGTCGCCCCCCGAGTGGAAGAAGCCACGGATCACGCCCACCGGATCGGAGCCGCTGCGGGTCGCCCGGTCCACCGTGCGCTCGGCGTCGAAGGTGAGTCCGGCCGAGCGCGGGTCGACGGTCGCGCTGCGGTCCCCGACCCGCACAGTCAGTTTCCGCGAGCCCTCCGCCATCAGGCGCTCGTCCAGCTTGTGGACGGCCTCCGAACGGCTGAGGCCTCCGATGTCCACGCCGCGCACCGTAGTGCCCGACTCGACG
The DNA here is from genome assembly GCF_042737375.1 of Streptomyces sp. NPDC060000. Lineage (NCBI taxonomy): Bacteria > Bacillati > Actinomycetota > Actinomycetes > Kitasatosporales > Streptomycetaceae > Streptomyces > Streptomyces sp. NPDC060000. The sequence continues at coordinate 57,405 of NZ_JBHWUU010000057.1, read as the reverse complement.
TCACCGCCCGTGAGCAGCGCCCCGGTCAGATACAGCGCGCCGATGCCGACGGTCAGCGCACCGCCCGCCAGGGCGAGGGGCGGCACGGAGGCTATTCGAGAACGCATGGGTCTCCTGGACGGGACGATCGACGGGTGGTGGCCCTGACGCAGGGCACCACATACAGGGCAAGCATCCCAAGCTACCCAAAGCCCGCGATGGGCTCATATGTCCCAGAACACGTATGTTCCGGATCACGCCGACCCGCCTGCCGCACTCGCGCCGAAGGTGGGCCAACGGCGCCGATCGGCCGATCAGGCCGGACGGTCGGGCGGTCGGGCGGTCGGGCGATCACGCCGGACGGTCAGGCCGGACGGTCGGCCGATCACGCCGACCCGCCTGCCGCACACGCGCGCCGAAGGTGGGCCCGACGGCGCCGATCGGCCGATCAGGCCGGACGGACGGACGGACGGTCGGACGGTCGGACGGTCGGACGGTCGGGCGGTCGGGCGGTCGGGCGGTCGGGCGGTCGGGCGGTCGGCCGATCACGCCGGACGGTCGGCCGATCACGCCGGCGATCAGCGCCTCCAGTTGCCGCGCGACCGGGTCGAGCGGTCGCGCGTCGCGCTTGGCCCGGCACATCGCGGTCGCACCCTCGAGGGACGCCACGCCGAGGGTCGCGAGCTCTGGCTATGACGATCGTCATGGTCTCTCGGGGAAACGTCCCGGAATCAGGAGCCGAGGGGCCCGCCGTCCGGATCCGCCGCCGGGGCGGCCACCTCCGCCGCGATCCGGCGGTAGGCGGCACGGGCCTGGCCGATCCGCGCCGGCACCTTACGACGAGAGCCGCCGCGCACGGGCAGCCGAGCCAGCAGGTGTCACGGTGGCCGGCCCAGGTGGGCGTGCCGGCCGGCGAGGCGGCGAAACCGTTGAGGATCAGCCGGCACAGCACGGCCGCACCCGGGGCCGCGGTGAACCGGGCGCAGAGCCCCGGCAGCGCCGCCTGCGGAGACAGTGCGGCCGGCGCGAGCCCGGGGCGGTCCGAGCCCACCAGCATGCTGTGCAGCCCCCGGGACAGCGCGCCTTCGTCACGAGGCGGGAGCCGATGACCCCATCCGGCTGGTCCTGCGCTTCTGGGCAGGACGCCTGCCTTCCCCCGGACCCGGGTAACGGCAAGACTTCGGGACGACTCGCCGTACCCCCTCATCCCGACCGGTGACCCACCGGCGATCCACCGGCGACCGGCCCCGGAGCGGACACCCACCCACCCACCAGGCCCCAGACACGACGGAGAACCATGACCGCCGACGGCACGACCCCCGCCACCGGACCGCAGGTACGCGCCACCGCGCTCCTGCGCCGCCCCGGACTGTGGCTGGTGCCCACGGTCCTCACCGGACTGCTCGCCCTCCTGCTGTCGCTGCTCTACATGGGCGGCGTCGTCAGCCCGCAGCAGGACCTGCACCACCTGCCTGTCGCCCTCGTCAACGGCGACACCGGCAAGCCGCCGAGCGGGCAGGAACAGAACCTCGGCACCCAGATCGCCGCGGCCATCACGTCGGACACCTCGAGCGACACGGCCGACTGGCGGCGACTGACCCGGGCCCAGGCCCAGGACGAGCTGGACTCGGGCAAGGTCTACGGCGCCCTGGTCATCCCCGCGGACTTCACGGACTCCGTGGCCGCGCTCACCACCACGCACGCGACCGCGCGGCCCACGCTGACCGTGCTGACCAACCCCGCCAAGGGGAGCCTCGGTTCCTCCCTCGCGAGCAGGATCACCACCACGGCGGCCCAGCAGGCCTCGCAGACCATCGGCAAACGGCTGACGGCGGCCGCCGCGGGAGCGGACTCCACGCGGAAGCTGCTGCTCGCCGACCCGGTCGTCGTCACCACTCAGGCCGGTCACGCACTCGGCGACCACAGCGGTCTCGGTCTGAGCGCCTTCTACTACACCCTGCTGCTCGTGCTGGCCGGCTTCATGGGCGGCAACGTCATCAGCAACGGCGTGGACACCGCCCTCGGTTACGCCGACAACGAGATCGGTCCCTGGCACACCCGGCTGCCCACGGTCCCGATCAGCCGTACCCAGACGCTGCTGCTGAAGATGCTCATGACGGCCGGCATCACGGTGGTCAGCGTCTCCCTCGTGCTGCTCGCCTGCGTCAGCGCCCTCGGCATGGACGCGACCCACATCCCGCTGCTGTGGATCTACTCCTACTGCGCGGCCCTCGCGGTCGGCCTCGGCGTCCAGGCCATCAACGCGGCCTTCGGCGGGATCGGCCAGCTGGTGTCCATGTTCGTGTTCATCGTGCTCGGCCTGCCCTCCTCGGGCGCCACCGTCCCGCTCCAGGCGGTCCCCGGCTTCTACCGCTTCCTGTCCCACTTCGAGCCCATGCGCCAGCTCAGCGACGGGGTCCGGGCGATCCTCTACTTCGACGCACGCGGCGACGCCGGGCTGACCCGGGCCTGGACCATGATCGCGATCGGTGCGGCCGCCGGTCTGCTCTTCGGCTTCGCGATGACCTCGTACTACGACCGGTCGGGGCACCGGCGCCTCACCCCGCAGCCCGCCTGAGCGGCGGGTCCGGGGAGTCGGGCCGGGAGCCGCTCCGGCCCGGCCGCGGCTCGACGCGCCCTGGTGGAGCCGGCGCGGGAGCCGAGGAAGACCCTGATCTCGGCTCCGGGGACGGCGACCGGGACCGGGACGTGGTGCCGGAAGTCCCCCGGTGCGTCGCGGTGTTCGTCCGGGAGGGCCACCCAGAGCTGGACGCCGTGCAGGACGGTGCGCGGGCGGGGTGGAGACCTCCGTGTGGTGGGGGAGGCCGGCGAAGCACCGGGCGCCGATGAGGCTGCGCGTACGCTGCGGCAGCGTCCGTCGTACGGTCATCGCCCGGGGGCCGCCCCGCGGGACGTCCCGCGGGGCGTCCCGCGGGGCGAGTTCCTCGACCTTGCTCACCGCGGGCACCTCTCGTCCCCGCGGTTCCGACCCATGAATGGTTTGATATTCAACTATGACTCGACGGATCTTCATAGACAAGCAGAGCCCCAAGGCCTACCACGCGCTGGTCCAGACGTCCGAGGCCGTGCGGACGACCGCCGCCGAAGCCGGTCTCGAGCGCACCGTCGTGGAACTGGTCAACCTGCGCGTCTCGCAGCTCAACGGCTGCGCGTTCTGCCTCGACGTGCACACCAGGGCCGCCCTGCGCGCGGGTGAGGACACCCGGCGGCTGGGTGTCCTCGCGGCCTGGCGGGACACCGGCCTCTTCACCCCCCTGGAGCGCGCCGCCCTCGCACTGGCCGAGGCGACCACCGTGCCGTCCGACGCCACCGCGCAGGAGACCGCGTACGCCGACGCCCTCGAGGTGCTCAGCGAGGACCAGATATCGGCGGTGATCTGGGTGGCCGTCACCATCAACGCCTTCAACCGGGTGTCCATCCTCAGCAGACACCCCGTGCACTGAGCGGACGTGTCCCTGAGTGCACGGGCGTGGTCCCACAACGCACCGTGCGCTCAGCACCGCACAGCCCGCGCCCCCGGTCAACCGGCCGAGGCGCACGGGGAGGTGAGCGGGCGGGCCGCGATTGCCCGGAGCCCGGTCCGGTCCGGTCCGGTCCGGTCCGGTCCGGTCCGGTAAGAATCGTCTGGCCCGGTGAACACCGACCGTCCGTCCTCTGGAGGCCCGCCCATGCCCCGTCCCGTCACTCCCGACGGCCCGGAGTCCGTCAACGCCGGTGCCTGGCAGGCCTACGCCACGCACCATCTGCGGCGCGGCACGGTGCTCGCGGAGGCGGAGCGGATCGACTGGGGGTTCCCCGGCGCGGGTCCGGACGAGGCGTTCCTCGGGGAGCTGACGGGCCGGCGGGTCCTGGACCTCGGCTGCGGACCGGCCCGGCACGCCGCCCGGCTCGTCCGCGCGCACGGCGCCACGGTCGACGCGGTCGATCTCGCACCGGGCCAGATCGAACGGGCCCGGGACCGGTACGGCTCGCTGCCCGGACTGCGCCTGGTCCACGCCGACGCCGTCGAGCATCTGCGGGCCGCACGGCCGTACGACGTGATCTACTCCGTCAACGCCGTCCCGTTCGTCGACCCGCGGCGGCTGTTTCCCGCCCTGGCGACCGCGCTCGCTCCCGGTGGGACGCTGTGCTTCTCCGTGCTGCACACCAACTCCCAGGGGGACGGGCCCACTTCGGACCTGGCCGCACGGCCGGAGACCCTGCGGTTCGCGGGCGGCGGCGAGACGACGGTCCGCATGTGGGTGCCCGCCACCGAGGTGTGGGAGGACCTGCTCACCGAGCACGGCCTGCGCGTGACGGACGTGGTGCCGGTGACCTCGCCCGACCCCGCGAACCCCGCCGCGTACCGCGTCTTCCGGGCCCGGCGCCCCGCCCGCGTCTCCGCCCGCCCCCGCACCGGCCACCCGCCCGTCGCGCACGCGGCGATCGGCGTCGGCGCCATCCTGTACGGCCCCCGGGGACTGCTGCTGGGCCGTCACCGACGGGGCACCTGGGAGCTCCCCGGCGGCACGGTGGAACCCGGGGAGTCGCTCCGCGAGACGGTCGTGCGGGAGCTGCGGGAGGAGACCGGGCTGCGGGCCGACCCGTCGAAGGTTCGTCTGCTCGGCACTTCGCTCGACCGGGTCGAGGGTGTCGTGCGGATGACCGTCGGCGCCGTCGTCACCGACTGGGAGGGTGAGCCGGCCGACCAGCCGGGCGAGAGCGTCGGCGACTGGCGCTGGTACTCCCTGGACCGCCTGCCGCCGTCCCTGTTCGTGTGCAGCGCCCAGTCCCTCACCGCCTGGCGCCCGGAGCTGCCGATCGACCACGCCCCGGCTCACTTCACCCCGTACGACGACCGGGTGGGCGGCGATGACGGCTGACCCCGCCGGATCCCCGTACGTCCGCGTCCGCGTCCGCCCCCGTGTCCCGGCCGACCTGGACGGCTGCGTCGCCGCGCTCGCGCTGGTGCACGCGCACAGCGGATATCCGGTCGACTGGCCCGACCGGCCCGCCGCCTGGCTGACCCCGGCCGCCCTGCTCGCGGCCTGGGTGGCCGAACTGGACGGGCGCATCGTCGGGCATGGCGGTCTGTGCGGCGCCGAGGAGGAGGATGCGGCGGCGAACCTGTGGGACGCCGGTCCGGGCCGTGCGGCGCCCGCGGTGATCGGCCGGCTGTACGTCTCCCCCGAGGCCCGCGGCCACGGCGTCGGCGCGGCTCTCCTGGCACGGGCGACGGGGGCGGCCCGCGCCCGGGACCTGCATCCGGTCCTGGACGTGGTCGCCACCGACCCGGCCGCGTCCTTCTACGAGCGGCTCGGGGGTGGCTCCTCGGCACCGCCGACCAGCGGTGGGGACCCACCCGGGTGGTGTCCCTGCGCTGCTACGCGGCACCGGACGCGACCCCGTCGTGGACGGAGTAGCACGGGCGGTCGGGCGGCGCGGCCGAACGGCGGTGCACGTCACCCGGAATCATGTGTTTCCTCACCCGTTCCCGTGGTCTTCACGTCCACCCCCCAGTGGCAGTTCCCGCAGGTCATGAAAAATGCGGACCACACCACCAGGGGGGTCCGTGACACGACATCAGAAGCGTTCCGGAGTGCGCAGAAAGTCCGTGACGCTGCTCGTCGCCCTCGGCACGGTGGCCGCTGCGACGCTCGCGGGGGCGGCCTCGGCCGACGCCGCGACCTGGACCACCGTGGCGGCAGGAGTGACGTACCAGCAGTACGACCTCCAGGCGGCCGCCGGAAAGACGCATGTGCATGTGCTCAGCGTCGATCTCACCAACACCCATGTGCGCCTCGGGCTGTTGTACCCGGGGGCGGTCGCGTCCCGCGCGGCAGTCTCCTCGCTGGCGGACAGCCAGAAGGCCGTCGCCGGCATCAACGGCGACTTCTTCAACATCAGCGAGTCGCAGCACCCGGGCGTCGCGGCGACCGGGGCGAGCGTGGGGCCCGCGGTGGTGAACGGGAAGGCGCTCAAGGGCGCGGTCCCGAACGCCCAGCGGTTCGGGCCCGCGCTGCCGCCGGGCACGAACACAAGGGCCGTGGTCGGCGTCGGTACCGACGGCAGGGCCCGGCTGGACAGCCTGTCCCTCAACGGGACGTACAGCACCCCGGGGCGGCGGCTGCCGCTGGGCGGCGTCAACCAGTACGCGCTGCCGGAGAACTCCGTCGGCGCGTACACCTCGGACTGGGGCAGCGTCTCGCGCAAGCGTGCCACCTGCGGCACCGACACCGAACGGGCCGCGGCGTGCAGCACCAGCACCTACGAGGTGACGCTCAGGAAGGGCCGGGTCGTGTCGACGTCCACCGCGCCCGGCAGCGGCACCATCAAGGCCGGCAGCACGGTCCTCGTGGGGCGGGAGGCGGGTGCGCAGCGCCTGAAGGGGCTCGTCAAGGGCCAGGCGGTGGCGGTGCGGTACGGCCTGACGTCCGCGTCGAAGTCGGCGTACGGCTTCGCCGTGGGCGGCTACCCGATCCTGTCGGGCGCCGAGGCGCTGTCCGGTCTGGACACGTCGGTCTCGGCGGTACGTACGGCCGTGGGCATCGGCAACGGCGGGAAGCGGGTGTTCCTGTTCGCGCTGGACGGTGCCACCGCGTACCGCAAGGGTCTGACGATCGCCGAGGTCGCCACCGCCCTGAAGGGCCTCGGCGCGACCGAGGGTTTCAGCCTGGACGGCGGCGGCTCCTCGACCCTGGTGGCCCGTCCCGCGGGCGCGGCCAAGGTGACGGTCCGCAACCACCCGTCCGACGGGTATGAGCGCCCGGTGTCGAACGGCATCGGGGTCTTCACCGGGTAGTCGCCCGGGTCAGGGGCGCCGCGGCGGCCTCACGGTCGAAGGCTGCCGACGATGTCGGCCGTCGCCGTGAGGCCGCTGTGAATGGTGGGAGCCATGCCGGTGCCGGCCAGCAGGAACCCGAGCAGCAGGCAGACCAGCCCGTGCGAGACCTTCAGTCCGCCGTTGCGCGTGAAGAGCACCGCCAGGACCAGCAGCAACAGCACCGCGGAAATCGAAATGGCCACCGTCAACCTCCTCCGCCACGTCCGTTCTCACAGCGTTCGGCCGCAAGTGTGGCGTAACGGAGGGTTCGTCCGTGCGGCTGCTCCGTCCGCCGAACGAGTGGTGTCGGAAAGGGGTCCGGGGTGCGGGAAGGGGTGCGGGGAGACGGCCGGAAGCGGCGCCTACGCCGTCCGGTGGGCGTCGAGGAAGGCCTCCAGGCCGGCCAGGTCGTCGGTGTTGAGGTAGTCGACCCCGGCGGTGAGGAGTTCGGCCCACAGCGCGTCCCGGGCGGGCCCCGCGAGGTCGGGCGTCGCCCAGAACCGCACCTGCTGCCCGCGCGCGTGGGCCGCCCGCACGATGCTCCGCAGCTTCTCCCGCTCCGCTTCGGGGAAGGCGCCGATGCCGGACCAGGTGAAGCTGAGCGTCCAGTTGTCGCTGATCAGCGAGGCGAACGACGCCTTCGAGGTGCCGAGGTCGGTGAGCCGGCCGTCGTAGAAGGCCCGGCGGACCGTCTGTGCCTCCATGGGGGTACGGGCCGCGCGGTCGCCCGATATGACGGCGGTGACCGGACCGGAGTGGACGCGGCCGTGGGCGTACGTCGTGAACAGGCCCTGGTAGCGCCTGAGTTGCCGGTCGAGCTCCAGGTACGTCGAGGAGCCCTCGGTCTTGATGTCGATGAGCAGTTGCAGGGGCTGCCGGTACCCCCGGTACACCGAGCCGTGGTTGCCCTTCACGCGGGCGGCCAGCGGAGCGAGGTAGAGGGACTCCAGGGTACGGGCGGGATCGAGCTGGTCCGCCGAGTGGGCGATCAGCAGTTCGCCGTCGACGAGGAAGATGTCGGCCTCGACGCTGCCGAAGCGGTGGCCGAGGGCGTCGAAGAGGGGGCGGGGGTGCTCGTAGTCGTTGTGGGCGTGGGCGTGCCACAACGGGCGGGGGCCACGCTCTCGTCCGTCGGCGAAGGCGCTGCCGGCGGGCGGGGCGAGCACCGCGGCGGCCGTGGCGCCGAAGCCGGTGAGAACTCTGCGGCGGGTGACGAGGGCCATGTTGTTCCTCCCTGTGGGGCGGGTCCGGACCACAGGGAGTATGGGCTGCGCGAAGGCCAAGGAACCTGTACATGCCAGGAGTTGGCCGGACCGCCGTCGCTCGTTCACTCCTTCCGCCCACGGGCACGGAAAAGCCCGCCCCAGGTGGGGCGGGCTTCACCGGGGACGGGGGTGACGGTCAGGGGGCCGGCAGGTCGACGAGTTCGGCCACGGCGGCCCGGTGGGCACCCGCGGTGCCGTAGGCGATCGAGTCGGCCTTGGCGCGCTTGAGGTTGAGGTGGACCGGGTGCTCCCAGGTCATGCCGATCCCTGCGTGCAGTTGCAGCGCCTCCTCGGCGGCGTGGACGGCGACCCCTGCCGCGTAGGCCTGCGCGACGGCCACCGCGATGTCGGCGTCCTCGCCGCTCGCCAGGGCGTCGGCGGCACCCCGGGCGACGGCCCGGAGGTTGACGACCTCCAGCCACAGCTGCGCCAGCCGGTGCTTGACGGCCTGGAAGCCGCCGACCGGCCGGTTGAACTGCTTGCGCTCCTTGAGGTAGCGCACGGTCTCGGTCAACGCCCAGTCGGCGAGACCGAGCTGCTCGGAGGCGAGCAGCCCGGCGCCGGCCCGCAGGGCGCGGCGCACGGCGGGCCCTGCGTCGCCGAGGCGGCGGCCGGGGGCAGCGGCGAGAGTGACCGTCGCGAGCGGACGGGTGAGGTCGAAGGACACCTGCGGGGCGATGGTCACGGCCGAGGCGTCCACCGCGTACAGGCCACCGTCGTCGGCGGGCACAAGCAGCACGTCGGCGACAGCCGCGTCCGCGATGCCGGACAACTCCCCCTGGAGAACGCCGCCTTCGACGTGTACGGCCTGCACGGCGGCCCCCGGCGCGGTGTGCAGCCCGACCGCGAGCGCGCCGATCGTCCGCCCGGACGCCAGCCGGCCGAGCAGTTCCTCGTCCCCGACGGCCAGCAGCGCCTCCGTGGCGACCACGGCACTGGTGAGATACGGCACGGGCGCGACGGCCCGCCCCAACTCCTCGAGAACCACGGCGACTTCGCGGTGGGTGGCGCCCTGGCCGCCCAGCGTCTCGGGCACCAGCAGGCCCGCGAGGCCCATGCCGTCGGAGAGCGCCTTCCAGGCCGCGAGGTCGTGCGGCGCGTCCGACTCCGTACGCGCGATGACCCCGGGCGCGTCGCAGTGGTCGGCGAGCAGGTCACGGACGGCGGCGCGCAGCGCCTCCTCCTCCTCGGAGTAGAGAAGATCGGGCTGTGCGCTCATCGGGCGAGGTCCTTCCAGGCGACGTCCTTGTCGGTGCGCGGCTCGGACGGCAGGCCCAGGACGCGCTCGGCGACGATGTTCAGCAGGACCTCGCTGGTCCCGCCCTCGATGCTGTTGCCCTTGGAGCGGAGGTAGCGGTATCCGGCGTCCCGGCCGGTGAAGTCCACCAGCTCCGGGCGGCGCATCGTCCAGTCGTCGTACAACAGGCCCTCCGAACCCCGGAGTTCGACCTCCAGGCCGCTGATCTCCTGGTTGAGCCGGGCGAACGCGAGCTTCATGCCGGAGCCCTCGTAGCCGGGCTGGCCGGCGACGAGTTGCTGGCGCAGTCGCTCACCGGTGAGCCGGGCGGCCTCGGCCTCGACCCAGAGCTTCAGCAGCCGCTGGTGCAGGTCGTGGGTGCGCAGCTCGGGCCGCTCGCGCCAGGTCTTCGAGACCGGGCCGATCATGCCGCCCTCGCGGGGCAGCCGCATGCCGCCGATCGACACACGCTCGTTCATGAGGGTGGTCTGCGCGACCCGCCAGCCGTCACCGACGTCACCGAGGCGATGCGAGTCGGGGATGCGGACGTCGGTGAGGAACACCTCGTTGAACTCGGCCTCGCCGGTGATCTGGCGCAGGGGCCGGACCTCGACACCGGGGTCGGTCATGTCGCAGACGAAGTAGGTGATGCCCGCGTGCTTGGGCAGGTCCGGGTCGGTGCGGGCGATGAGGATCGCCCAGCGGGCGACGTGGGCGCTGGACGTCCACACCTTCTGCCCGTTCACGACCCAGCCGTCACCCTCCCGTACGGCGCGGGTGCCGAGCGCGGCCAGGTCGGAGCCGGCTCCGGGCTCGCTGAACAGCTGGCACCAGACCTCCTCGCCCACCCACAGGGGCCGAAGGAACTGCTGCTTCTGCTCCTCGGTGCCGTAGCGCAGGATCGTCGGCGCGGCCATGCCGAGGCCGATGCCGAGGCGCCGGGGGTCGTTGTCGGGGGCGCCCGCGGCCGCCAGCTCGGCGTCCACGACGGCCTGGAGGGAGCGGGGCGCGCCCAGTCCGCCGAGGCCCTCGGGGTAGTGGACCCAGGCGAGTCCCGCGTCGAAGCGGGCCTTGAGGAAGTCCGTCGGATCGGTTCCGGCGGGCGGATGCGCGGCCAGCAACTCCGCTGTGCGGCGCTTCAGTTCGGCTGCGTCGGTCATACGGCGGCTCCGTTCTGCGGTACGACGGCGACCCGGCCGGTGGTGACACCGTCGCCGACCCGCTGTACGGCGGCCGCGGCCCCGTCGAGCGGTACGCGCTCACTCACCAGCGGCCGGATCGCACCCCGGGCGGCCAGCTCGGTGAGCTGCTCGTGGCAGTGCTGGACCAGCTTCGGGTTCTTGGTGTTGTACAGGCCCCAGTGCAGGCCGAGGATCGAGTAGTTCTTGACGAGGGCGTGGTTCAGCGCGGGATTCGGGATGGTCCCGCTCGCGAAGCCGACGACCACGATCCGGCCCTCGAAGGCGACGGCCTTCGCGGACTGGGTGTAGGCCTCGCCGCCGACGGGGTCGTAGATCACGTCGGCGCCCCGGCCGCCGGTGGCCGCCTTCACGGCCCCGACGACGTCCTCGGCCCGCCGGTCGATCACCACGTCGCAGCCCAGCTCCCGGGCCACGGCGGCCTTCTCGGCGCCGCCCACGACACCGATGACGGTCGCGCCCGCCGCCTTGCCGAGCTGCACGGCCGCGCTGCCGACCCCTCCGGCGGCAGCGTGGACGAGCAGTGTCTCGCCGGCCTCCAGGTGCGCCCTGCGGTGCAGGCCGAACCAGCCCGTCTGGTAGCCGATGTGCAGCGCAGCGGCCTCTGCGTCGTCGAGCGACCCGGGCGCGGGGAGCAGAGCGGCCTCATCGGCCACGGCGTACTCGGCGAAACCGCCGTACGGCAGTGCCGGGTTGGCGATCACGCGGCGGCCGTCCTCGGTCTCGCCGCAGATCTCGACGCCCGGCGTGAACGGCAGCGGGGGCCGCACCTGGTAGTGCCCCCGGACCATCAGTACGTCCGGGAAGTTGATGTTCGCGGCGCGCACCCTGAGCAGGACCTGGCCCTCGCCGGGCGTGGGCCGCTCCACCTCCTCGAGCCGCATCACCTCACTCGGCTCGCCGTTCTCGTGCACCTGCCATGCCTGCATGCGGAGCCTCCACGGGACTGCGTCGTCCGACCGGCGTTCGGACCGGTCGATCGCATACTAAGCGGTCGCTTGCCCCGAGGGAACAGCCGGAGGACGAAGAGTCGCCTCCGTCACCCCTGCCGGGACTTCGCTCGAACATGGATCCGCTCCCCCTGTGGCCCGAACAGGCTCAGGAACTCGGCCGGCCCCTCCCCCGTCGATCCGAACCAGTGCGGCACACGCGTGTCGAACTCGGCGGCCTCCCCCGTCCCCATCACCACGTCGTGCTCGCCGAGCACCACCCGCAGCCGCCCGGACATCACATACAGCCATTCGTAGCCCTCGTGGGTGCGCGGCTCGGGCTCCTCGTCGCTGCGGGGTACCAGCACCTTGAACGCCTGGAGCCCGCCGGGCTGCCGGGTGAGCGGCCAGAAGGTCCGCCCGTGCCGCACGATCGGCTTGGCCCGCACCCGCGGATCGCCCACCGGCGGCGCCCCGACCAGCTCGTCCAGCGGCACCTGGTGGGCCTGGGCGATCGGCAGCAGCAGCTCGAGGCTGGGCCTGCGCAGCCCGGACTCCAGCCGCGAGAGGGTGCTGACGGAGATCCCCGTCGACTCGCTCAGCGCCGCGAGTGTCACCTCCCGCTCCTTGCGGAGCCGCCGCAGTCTCGGCCCCACCTCCGCGAGTACGTCATCGGTAGTCATGCCTCCATATTGCCGAACCGGCAAAGTTGTTTGTCGATCCCGGGCCCGCCCGGCGACCGTGGTCGCGGAGGTGGTCACCATGACCGAGAAGCCCGAGCAGTACGAAGTGATCGTCGTCGGCGGCGGCGCGGCGGGTCTGTCCGCCGCGCTCGTCCTGGGCCGGGCCCGGCGCCGCACCCTGGTCGTCGACGCGGGTGAGCCGCGCAACGCGCCCGCCGCGCACATGCAGGGGTATCTGTCGCGGGACGGCATGTCGCCCGCCGAGTTCCTCGCCGTCGGCCGGGAGGAGATCGCGCGCTACGGCGTGGAGCTGGTCCGCGACCGGGCGGTGGACGCCACCAGGGGCGAGGACTTCACCGTACGGCTCGCCGGGGGTGCCCCCTCCGGGGAAGGACGGACCGTGCGCGCCCGGCAGCTCGTCGTCGCCACCGGCCTGAAGGATGTGCTGCCCCCGCTCCCGGGCCTCGCCGAGCGCTTCGGCCGGGACGTCGTCCACTGCCCCTACTGCCACGGCTGGGAGGTCCGCGACCAGGCCTTCGGCGTCCTCGCGACGACGCTGGCGGGCGTCCACCAGGCGCTGATCGTGTCCCAGTGGTCGAAGGACGTGACGCTGTTCCTGCACACGGTCGCCGAATCGGAGCTGACCGGCGAGGACCTGCGCAGGCTGGCCGCGGCCGGCGTGCGTGTCGTCCCCGGAGAGGTGGCCGGGCTGGTCGCCGAGGCCGACCGGCTCACCGGGGTCCGGCTCATGGACGGGCGGGTGCACGACCGCGAGGTGGTGTTCGTCGCGCCCCGGGCGGTGCCGCGGACGGACCTCCTGGTACGGCTGGGCGCCGAGATGACCGAGACGCCCTTCGGCACGTACCCCGTGATCGACGGACGCGGCCTGACCACCGTGCCCGGCCTGTGGGCGGCGGGCAACGCGTCGGGCTTCGCCGAGCAGGTCGTGAACGCGGCGAGCCGCGGCTACCGGGCCGGGGCCGCGATCAACGGAGAGCTGCTGATGGCAGACCTCGACGCGACCGCCGCGACCCCCGCAGGCAACCCGGCGGCGCCTGCGTAGCGGCCGACGCGCGCCACGCACGCGGGGCCGACGCCGCGGCACGTACCCGGCCGCTGTCACAGGCGACCCGGCGGCGCCTGCGTAGCGGCCGACGCGCGCCACGCACGCGAGGCCGACGCCGCGGCACTCACGTAGGGCCGGCACAGCGGCACGTACCCGGCGGCCGTCGCAGGCAACCCGGCAGTGTCTGCGCGCGGCACGCACGCGGGGCCAACGCCGCGGCACGTACGTCGAGGCCCTCGCGGGCGACACAGTGGTGGTGCGGATGTAGTGGGGCCGTCGGCGTTGCACCATGGCTGCATGCTGCTGACCCGGCTCGCCGACGTGTCCCGGGAGGTCGCCGCCACCTCGGCGCGCTCCCGCAAGATCGCCCTGCTCGCCGAACTCTTCCGGGACGCGGAGGCGGACGACGTCCCGATCGTCATCCCCTACCTGGCCGGACGGCTCCCCCAGGGCCGCCTCGGCGTCGGCTGGAAGGTGCTGGGCATGCCGGTCGCCCCGGCCGGCGAACCGACCCTCTCCGTGCGGGAGGTGGACGCCCTGCTGAGCGAGCTCGGCAAGGTGTCGGGCCCCGGCTCGCAGGCCGAACGGGCGCGTCTGGTCGGTGAGTTGATGGGGGCGGCCACCGCGGACGAACAGCGTTTCCTGCTCGGCCTCATCACCGGCGAGGTCCGGCAGGGCGCGCTGGACGCCGTCGCCGTGGAGGGCCTGGCACAGGCGACCGGGGCACCCGCCACGGACGTACGGCGGGCGGTGATGCTGGCCGGCTCGCTGCAGACGGTGGCGCAGGCGCTGCTCGCGGACGGGCCGGCGGCGCTGGAGGCTTTCCGGCTGACCGTCGGCCGTCCGGTCCTGCCGATGCTCGCGCACACCGCGTCCTCCGTCACCGAGGCGGTCGGCAGGCTCGGCGTCTGCGCGGTGGAGGAGAAGCTGGACGGCATCCGCGTCCAGGTGCACCGCGACGGCGACGACGTCCGTCTCTACACCCGCACCCTCGACGACATCACCGACCGTCTGCCCGAAGTGACGCACGCGGCACGCCGGTTGACGGGGTCGCGGTTCATCCTGGACGGAGAGGTCATCGCCTTCGACGGGACCGGGCGCCCCCGCTCCTTCCAGGAGACGGCCGGCCGGGTCGGCTCCCGGGTGGACGTGACGGCGGCCGCCGAGGCGGTCCCGGTCTCCCCCGTCTTCTTCGACGCGCTGTCCGTGGACGGCCGGGACCTGCTCGACCTGCCGTTCGCCGAGCGGCACGCGGAACTGGCCCGGCTGGTGCCCGAGCCGATGCGGGTGCGCCGCACGATCGTGTCCGGCCCCGAGGACGCCGAGGCCGCGGAGGCGTTCTCCAGGGAGACGTTGTTGCGCGGGCACGAGGGGGTCGTGGTGAAGGCCCTCGACGCGCCCTACAGCGCGGGCCGGCGGGGCGCGTCCTGGCTGAAGGTCAAACCCGTGCACACGCTGGACCTGGTGGTGCTGGCCGCCGAGTGGGGCCACGGACGGCGCACCGGCAAGCTCTCCAACCTGCACCTCGGCGCCCGCACCGCGGACGGCGGCTTCGCCATGCTCGGCAAGACGTTCAAGGGCCTGACCGACGCGATGCTCACCTGGCAGACGGAACGGCTGAGGGAACTGGCCGTCGAGGAGAGCGGATATGTGGTGACCGTGCGCCCCGAACTCGTCGTGGAGATCGCCTACGACGGCCTGCAGCGCTCCACCCGATACCCGGCCGGCGTCACGCTCCGCTTCGCCCGGGTGCTCCGCTACCGCGAGGACAAGCGCCCGCAGGAGGCGGACACCGTGGAAACCCTGCTCGCCGCCCATCCGGAGGTGCGCCCGTGACGCCCGCGGCGAAGAAGCGCAGCGCCGGCCTGCTGTTGTTCCGGCACACCGACGGCGGTCTTGAGGTGTTGCTGGGCCATATGGGCGGTCCGTACTTCGCGAGGAAGGACGCCGGGGCGTGGACCGTCCCGAAGGGCGAGTACGAGCCCGACGAGCCCGCCTGGGACGCGGCCCGCCGCGAGTTCCGGGAGGAGCTGGGCCTGCCGCCGCCCGACGGCGAGGCGATCGGCCTCGGGGAGGTCCGCCAGACGAACGGCAAGATCGTGACCGTATGGGCGATCGAGGCCGGCCTCGACCCGGCCGCCGTCGATCCCGGCACGTTCACGATGGAGTGGCCGCCGAGGTCCGGGCGGATCCAGGAGTTCCCGGAGCTGGACCGGGTGGCCTGGTTCGGACTCGACCGGGCCCGCGAGGTGATCGTCACGGCACAGGCCGCGTTTCTGGACCGCTTGGTGGAGCACTCGGCCTGAGCGGATGCGCACGCGTTGCGGCCCCGGGCGCGGCGCGGGAAGGTCGAAGCACAGTCAGCTCTTCAGGAGGTCGGTCATGCCCATCGCGACGGTGAACCCGGCGAACGGCGAGACGCTTCGGACGTACGAGGCAATGGGCGAGGAGGAGCTGGAGCGCCGGCTCCAGCTCGCCGAGGCCACGTTCCGTACGTACCGGACGACGACGTATCCCGAACGCGCCCGCCTGCTGAACCGGGCCGCCGACCTGCTGGACGAGGACCAGCAGGAGATCGGCCGGGTGATGACCACCGAGATGGGCAAGCCGGTGAAGCAGGCGCGCGCGGAGGCCGCGAAGTGCGCCAGGGCGATGCGCTGGTACGCCGAGCACGCGGCGGAACTGCTCGCCGACGAGGAGCCGTCCGCCGCCGACGTGAAGGACTCCGGAGCCGCACGCGCCCTGGTCCGCTACCGGCCGCTCGGACCGGTGCTCGCGGTGATGCCGTGGAACTTCCCGCTGTGGCAGGTGGTCCGGTTCGCCGCGCCGGCGCTGATGGCGGGCAACGTCGGGCTGCTCAAGCACGCCTCGAACGTCCCGCAGACCGCCCTGTACCTGGAGGATCTGTTCCACCGGGCCGGCTTCACCGAGGGCTGCTTCCAGACGCTGCTGGTCGGTTCAGCCGCGATCGACGACATCCTGCGCGACGAGCGCGTGCGGGCGGCGACCCTGACCGGGAGCGAGCCGGCCGGCCGGGCGGTCGCCTCCACCGCCGGCGAAATGGTCAAGAAGACGGTGCTGGAGCTGGGCGGCAGCGACCCGTACGTGGTCATGCCCTCGGCGGACGTCGACCGGGCCGCGCAGGTGGCGGTGACCGCACGTGTGCAGAACAACGGGCAGTCGTGCATCGCCGCCAAGCGGTTCATCGTTCACACGGACGTGTACGACGCGTTCACCGAGCGGTTCGTGGCGGGCATGGCGGCACTGAAGGTCGGCGACCCGCTGGCCGAGGAGACGGAGGTCGGGCCGCTGGCGAGCGAACAGGGCCGGTCGGACCTGGAGGAACTGGTGGACGACGCGCGGCGCTCCGGCGCGGCCGTGCTGTGCGGCGGCGAACGGCCCGACGGGCCGGGCTGGTACTACCCGCCGACCGTGATCTCCGGGATCACCCGCGAGATGCGCATCCACCGCGAGGAGGCGTTCGGGCCGGTCGCGACGCTGTACCGGGTCGCCGACCTGGACGAGGCGGTGCTCGTCGCCAACGACTCGCCGTTCGGTCTGAGTTCCAACGTGTGGACCCGGGACGAGGCCGAGGTCGACCGTTTCGTACGGGATCTGGAGGCCGGCGGGGTGTACGTCAACGGGATGACCGCGTCCCATCCGGGGTTCCCGTTCGGCGGGGTGAAGCGGTCCGGATACGGCCGTGAGCTGTCCGGGCACGGAATCCGGGAGTTCTGCAACATCACCACGGTTTGGCACGGTGCGTGAGCGCCGCGCGGCTACGATCCCGGATGTGAACCGCGAAGTGACTCTGCCTCTGATCGTCGACGACCGCGGGACCTTGCAGGTGGCCGCGGCCGACGTGAGCAAGCTGCTCCGCACGCTGGGAGGGCGGTGGCTGCATCTGGTCGAGGCCGGCGCGGACGGACTCGACGAGGACACGGTGGCCGCCCTGACCATCGAACTGGCCAAGCTGGCCGACCGCATCGACGTGGCGTGCATCGCCCACAGCAGCGGCGGGACTTCGTAGCCGACGGCGGCCTGTCCCCCGAGGGGGGCGGGCCTGTTCGGATCCGCGCTCCGCCGCGCGTGGGCGCGGCCGGCCACCACCGGCCCCGCGGCCCGCGGCCCGCGTACTACCGGATGGGCATCCCCGAGAGCGTCCTGGCGATCACCAGGCGCTGGATCTCGCTCGTACCCTCGAAGATCGTATAGATGGCCGCGTCGCGGTGCATGCGCTCCACCGGGTACTCACGGGTGTAGCCGTTGCCGCCGAGGATCTGGATCGCCTGTGCGGTGACCTTCTTCGCGGTCTCACTGGCGTACAGCTTCGACATCGAGCCCTCGGCTGCCGTGAACGGCTTCCCGTTGACCGCCATCCAGGACGCGCGCCAGACCAGCAGCCGCGCCGCGTCGATCTGCGTACGCATGTCCGCGAGCTGGAAGGCGACGCCCTGGTTGTCGATGATCGGGCGGCCGAACTGCTCACGCGTCTTGGCGTAGTCGAGGGCCACCTCGTACGCGGCGCGGGCCGTGCCGACGGCCATGGCGCCGACCGCCGGCCGCGACGCCTCGAAGGTCGCCATCGCCGCGTTCTTCACGCGCTCGCCGCCCGTCTTCGCCCGCTCCCGGGCGCGCGCCAGCCGCTCGTCCAGCTTCTCCTTGCCGCCGAGGAGGCAGGAGCCGGGGACCCGCACGTTGTCCAGGACCACCTCGGCGGTGTGCGAGGCGCGGATGCCGTGCTTCTTGAACTTCTGGCCCTGGGCGAGACCCGGGGTGCCCGGCGGGACGATGAAGGAGGCGTGTCCCTTGGAACCGAGTTCGGTGTCCACGGCCGCGACGACCACGTGGACGTTGGCGATGCCGCCGTTGGTCGCCCAGGTCTTGGTGCCGTTGAGCACCCACTCGTCCTTGGCCTCGTCGTACACGGCACGCGTGCGCAGGGAGGCGACGTCCGAGCCGGCGTCGGGCTCGGAGGAGCAGAAGGCGGCCACCTTGACGTCGCTCGCGTCGCCGTACATCTGGGGGATCCAGGTGCCGATCTGCTCCTCGGTACCGTTGGCGAGAACGCCCACGGCGGCCAGGCCGGTGCCCACGATCGACAGGGCGATGCCCGCGTCGCCCCAGAACAGCTCCTCCATGGCCGTCGGGATGCCGAGGCCGGTGGGGTCGAAGTACTGCTGGGCGTAGAAGTCGAGAGAGTAGATGCCGACCTTGGCGGCCTCCTGGATGACCGGCCAGGGAGTCTCCTCACGCTCGTCCCATTCGGCGGCCGCGGGGCGGATGACATCGGCCGCGAAGCCGTGCAGCCAGTCCCGGACCTCCTTCTGTTCGTCGTTGAGCTCCATGGTGAACTCGGCCATGTCCCCTCCAGGGCGGAACGTGCGTGTTACTAGCGGTAACGCGAGTGTGTTACCGGTCGGTAGGAAAAGTCAACTCCTGTCGCCGGCCCGGAAGCCGCCCGTCCCGTTCGGTGTCAGGCTGCTGCCAGGTGTTAGTTTGCGCAGGCGTCACCGAATCAGCACGGGTGGGGAGAGCTCATGGACACCACGCAGCGGACCGAGCAACAGCGGTCCGTCGACCGCCGACGGCGCGAGCTGCTGGAAGCGGCCGACCGGGTGGTGCTGCGCGACGGCCCGCAGGCCTCGATGAACGCGATCGCGGCGGAGGCGGGCATCACGAAGCCGATCCTCTACCGGCACTTCGGCGACAAGGGCGGCCTGTACGCCGCGCTCGCCAAGCGGCACACGGACGCGCTGCTCGATTCGCTGCGGGCCGCGCTGGACGCTCCCGCCGAGCGACGGGAGCGGGTGGAAGCCACGTTGGACACGTACCTCTTCGCGATCGAGGCCCGTCCTCAGGTCTACCGGTTCCTGATGCATCCGGCGGACGGGTCGCCGGGCGAACAGGGCTTCGACGTGGGTAAGCACTCGGCTCCTCTGCTTCGGCGGATGGGTGAGGAGCTGGCCCAGGTCATCGAGGACCGGGTGGACCTCGGACCCGGGAGCCAGCAGCTGGCCCGGGTGTGGGGGCACGGCATCGTCGGCATGATGCACGCGGCCGGCGACTGGTGGCTGGGTGAGCGGCCCTGTTCGCGGGCCGAACTGGTACGCAGTCTGGCAGACCTGCTCTGGGGCCGCCTCGCGGCGGCGGGCGACAAGCTCGGCGGCCCCGGCTTCTGACGGCCGTGTGCCGTGGGGGTGCGGGTCTGCCGTCACCGGCGCCGCGTGTGCGCGGCACCGATGCCGCGGCGGCCGCGCCCGGCGCGCCCACGCGGCGGAGCACCGCCTCGGCGCGGCTGCGCGCCCCTAGGCCGGCGAACCCGCCCGGCGCCAGGGGGCCCGGGCCACCTGGCGCATCAGCCTCCCCTTGCGCCAGCCGCTGACGCGGTCCGCGTACACCGCGCCCTCGAGGTGGTCGCACTCGTGCTGCAAGCATCTGGCAAAGAATCCCGTGCCGTGCACGGTGACCGGCTCGCCCGTCACCGTGAACCCCTCGACCACCGCGTGGTCGTGGCGCTCCGTCCCCGCCTCCAGACCCGGCAGGGACAGACAGCCCTCCGGGCCGCGCAGGACGATGCCGTCCGCCTCCACCAGCCGGGGGTTCACCACATGGCCCAGGTGGCGGACGTCCTCGTCGTCGGGGCAGTCGTAGACGAAGACCTTCAGCAACTCGCCCACCTGGTTCGCGGCGAGGCCCACGCCCTGG
This sequence comes from Streptomyces sp. NPDC060000, assembly GCF_042737375.1. Lineage (NCBI taxonomy): Bacteria > Bacillati > Actinomycetota > Actinomycetes > Kitasatosporales > Streptomycetaceae > Streptomyces > Streptomyces sp. NPDC060000. The sequence goes on along the minus strand of NZ_JBHWUU010000057.1, from coordinate 37,516 downwards.
GCCGCGTACATCGTGGCGAACATGTCCTCGACCAGGCGGGCGAGTTCGGGGCCGAAGTCGGTGACGTCCTCGCAGCGGGTGTGCAGGACGGGATCGCCGAGCAGGGAGAGGGGCCGGACGCGCCCGTGGGCGCCCGGGATGGAGCCGTGTCGCATGGCGGCAAGGGTACGGTCCTTTCTGACACGCGCATGCCGCACACAGGCGTGAGGTGGTGCCGGGATTCGGGAGTGTGAAGGGATCTCGATAGGCTGACCACCTACCACGTTGCCGTACGGCAGAGGCGCGGCGCGTACGCAAGGAGGATCGAGAACTGATGGCAGGCAACTCGGACCCGCTCACGCCGCGGGCCAAGATCGCCGTGACCGCCGGCAAGGCGGTCGCGGCGGCGTCGCGCGCCGCGGGGCGCGGCAGCGGTTCGGTGATCGGCGGCCGGGTGGCGCTCAAGCTCGACCCCGACCTCCTCGCCCGGCTCGCCCAGAACCTGGACGTCATCCTCGTCTCGGCGACCAACGGCAAGACCACCACCACGCGGCTGATCGCCGAGGCGCTGCGCGCCGCCGGGCCGGTCGTGTCCAACGCGCTGGGCGCCAACATGCCGGCCGGCATCACCTCGGCCCTCGCGGGCGGCTCCGAAGCCCGCTACGGCGTGATCGAGGTCGACGAGAAGTACCTGGCGGGCGTGGCCCGGGACACCTCCCCCAAGTGCATCGCGCTGCTCAACCTCTCCCGCGACCAGCTGGACCGAGCCGCCGAGACCCGCATGCTCGCGGAGAACTGGCGTGAGGGGCTTGCCGGTTCGAAGGCCGTCGTCATCGCGAACGCCGACGACCCGCTGGTGGTGTGGGCCGCCTCCTCCTCCCCGAACGTGGTCTGGGTCGCCGCCGGTCAGATGTGGAAGGACGACGCCTGGTCGTGCCCGTCCTGCGGCGGCGTCATGCAGCGGCCCGGGGACGACTGGTTCTGCGGCGAGTGCGGGTTCCGGCGTCCGACGCCGAGCTGGGCGCTGTCCGGGGACCACGTGCTCGACCCGCACGGGTCGGCCTGGCCGATCCACCTCCAGCTGCCGGGCCGCGCCAACAAGGCCAACGCCGCCTCCTCGGCCGCCGTGGCCGCCGTCTTCGGGGTGCCGCCGCAGGTGGCGCTGGAGCGGATGTACTCGGTGCAGGCCGTCGCCGGGCGCTATGACGTCGTCCAGTTCCTGGGCCGTGACCTGCGGCTGCTGCTCGCGAAGAATCCGGCGGGCTGGCTCGAGACGTTCAGCCTGATCGATCCGCCGCCCACCCCGGTGATCCTCTCGGTGAACGCGCGCGGCGCCGACGGCACCGACACCTCCTGGCTGTGGGACGTCGACTACACGCGGCTGACCGGCCACCCGATCTTCGTCGTCGGTGACCGCAAGCTGGACCTCGCGGTCCGTCTGGAGGTCGCGGGCCAGCACTTCCAGGTGTGCGAGAACCTCGACCAGGCCGTGCAGCAGGCGCCGCCCGGCCGGATCGAGGTCATCGCGAACTACACCGCGTTCCAGGACCTGCGCCGCCGCGTCGGCAACTGACCCCGAAGGACGATTCCATGAGCGACAACCAACTGCGGCTGGTGTGGATCTACCCGGACCTGCTGAGCACCTACGGTGACCAGGGCAACGCCCTCGTCGTCGAGCGTCGCGCCCGCCAGCGCGGCCTCGACGTGGCGCGTCTCGACGTGCGCAGCGACCAGCCGATCCCGACCTCCGGCGACATCTACCTCATCGGCGGCGGCGAGGACCGGCCGCAGCGGCTCGCGGCGGAGCGGCTGCGCCGCGACGGGCACCTGTACCAGGCGGTGAACAACGGAGCGATCGTCTTCGCGGTGTGCGCCGGGTACCAGATCCTGGGCCACGAGTTCGTCAACGACCTCGGTCAGCGCCAGCCCGGCCTGGGTCTGCTGGACGTGACGACGACGCGCGGCGAGGGCGAGCGGTGCGTCGGCGACGTCCTCGGGGACATCGACCCGCGGCTCGGCCTGCCCCCGCTGACCGGCTTCGAGAACCACCAGGGCGTCACCCACCTCGGCCCGACCGCCCGCCCCCTCGCCCGGGTTCAGCTCGGCAAGGGCAACGGCACCGGTGACGGCACCGAGGGCGCGTACAACGACACCGTGTTCGGCACGTACATGCACGGCCCGGTGCTCGCGCGCAACCCGCTGATCGCGGACCTGCTGCTGAAGCTGGCGCTCGACGTGAACGCGCTGCCGCCGATCGACGACCACTGGTACGAGGCGCTCCGCAACGAGCGCATCGCGGCTGCGCAGCAGCCTGCGTAGGCGCAGTCGCGGGGGGGGGCCGGGGGGGGGGCCGCGCCCCCCGGG